>NZ_JBEXXQ010000010.1:171411-212392 GCF_040630525.1 Streptomyces sp. NPDC005799 | reverse complement strand
CGCCAGCGCCCGCGCGGGAATCAAGGCCGACACTGCGGCAGGGCTCGTCGTCCCCACGGTGACCACGCTGCTCGATGCGGCGGGCATGCGCTGACGGGGACGCCCGCCCGGTGCACGAGCTCCGGAGCCCGCCCAGCCCGCCCCGCCCGAGAGGCGAGGACACCCAGGGCTTACACAGGAAAACCGGCCCGCCGCCGCTTCCCCCACAAGCCGGTCAAGGAAGTCACCGGCGGCTGGCGGCCCCCGGCGAAACGCGCGGTGTCCACCGACCGGGACACACGTACGTGACCACCCTGCTCGACGCGGAAGTCATGGGCCGCCGCGTCCCCCGCCCGGAACACTCGCGGTCTCGTCGGCAGCGGTGAAGCGAGTATCGTCCGGACATGGACACCACGGCTGAACCCCGCGTCCTCGTCATCGGCCTTGATCCCTACCGAGTGCCGGGGCCGTGGGATCCCGAACCAGTGGCCAAGGCGATCGAGGGGGGACTTGCCAAGTTCGCCGAACACGGTGTGGGCGTGGAGACGTGCCTGGTCGGCCTTGACGGAAGTGACGACGTGACCGCGGTCGTCGCGAACGCGCTGCGAGCCCGTCGGTGGGAATGTGTCGTCCTCGGCGGTGGCCTCCGGCACTCGGACGATCAGGCCGAACTCCTCGAGCAGGTGGTCAACCTGGTCCGGCGGCACGCACCCGATGCGGCCATCGCCTTCAACAGCGCCCCGGCCACCACTTACGAGGCCGCCGCCCGTTGGATCGGGTGACGGCATCACGTCCGGCGATCACCGCTAGGCCTTGCGGGCCAGTCCCGCCGCGATGAGGTGTTCCCAGACCGTGAGTTCGCGTTGGCCGTCACCGTTCCACTGGCTGTCGTGCTCGTCGGGACGCCACAGGGACGCGGGAACGATCCCGGGATCGAGGATCTCCAGGCCGTCCAGCAGAGCTGCGATCTCCTCGTCGGTGCGCCAGCGGCCCCGGCCGAAGGTCTGCTGGAGGACCTTCTCGGCCTCGAGGGTCTCCGCGTTGTTGCCGGAACGGAAGTGGCTGACGAAGAAGTAGCTTCCCGAGGGCACCTGTTCGCGCCAGTAGCGGACGATGCCGGCCGGGTCCTCGTCGTCGTTCACATGGTGGAGGATGGCGCTGAGGATGACGGCGACGGGTCGGTTGAAGTCGATCAGTTCCAGGGTGTCGGGGTGGGTGCGGATGCCTTCGGGGTCGCGCACGTCGACCGCGACGACGCGGGTCCGTTCGTTGTTCTCCAGCAGTGCGCGGCCGTGGACGAGCACCTGGGGGTCGATGTCGACGTACACGACCCGGGACTCGGGGGCGTTGCGCTGGGCGACCTGGTGGACGTTGTCGGCGGTCGGCAGGCCACTGCCCAGGTCGATGAACTGCCGTACGTCCGTGGTCTGCGCGATCTCCCTGACCGCCCGGGTCAGGGCCGCGCGGTTGGCGAAGGCGATGGCCACCGAGCCGGGCAGGTCGCGCTTGAACACGTCGCCGATCTCCCGGTCCACGGCGTAGTTGTCCTTGCCGCCCAACAGGTAGTCGTAGACGCGGGCGATGCTGGGCTTGGTCGGGTCGATGGAGGAGCCTTCGTGGGTCATGACGGCCATTCTTCCCGCAACTTCGCCTGCTCACAGCCGTTTTGCTGCGAACTACTGGGCCCGCTGCTCGGGACGCCGTGCGGTGACGAAATGCCGAACCGGATCGACTCGACGTACCGCGCCGGGGTGGTGCCGAGGTCATCCGGATCGCTGAGCGCTGAGGACGCCAGGGCACCTGGTGGGGCGAAGGCGGAAGTGGCCCCGGTCACAATTCAACTGTTCCCCCATTCGGTCGGGTTAGGAATCCGAAAGCGGGGCATGCGCGTGACGAGTGGCACGGCGACCGCACCTCCCCCCTGGTGACGGAGCCGGTCACCTCACGCGCGGTTTCGCGGCACTCCCCCCCGCCGCGGAAACCGCGCGCCGGAGGTCCTTGCGGCACACGGCACGAGAGGCTCCCCCACCTCGACTCCAGCCGCAAGGACCTCCCACCGCGCCCGGTTCGGACATCCAACTGGCGCCCGCGGTCCACGGGTCAGCGGTTGACGGACCGCATCCCCGCCTCGTCGTACCGCTCTCCCGCCACCTCGGGCAGCTCCGCCTCGATACGAGCCAGGTCGTCCTTGGTCAGGGCGATGTCGACCGCGGCGGCGTTCTGCTCCAGATAGGTGCGCCGCTTGGTGCCCGGGATCGGCACCAGGTCCTCACCCTGGGCCAGCACCCAGGCGATGGCGAGCTGGGCCGGTGTGACGTCCTTCTCGGCGGCGATCTCCTTCACCTTGGCCGCCAGCCGCAGGTTCGCCTCCAGGTTGGCGTCCTGGAAGCGGGGGTTCTGGCGGCGCCAGTCGTTGACGTCCAGATCGTCCGGCGAGGTGAACCGCCCGGCGAGGAACCCGCGTCCGAGCGGCGAGTACGGTACGAAGCCGATGCCCAGCTCGCGGCAGGCGGGCAGCACATCGGCCTCCACGTCCCGCGACCACAGCGAGTACTCGCTCTGCACGGCGGTGACCGGGTGCACGGCGTGGGCCCGCCGGATGGTCTGCGCGCTCGCCTCGCTCAGCCCGATGAAGCGCACCTTGCCCTCGGCCACCAGTTCGCCGAGCGCGCCGACCGTCTCCTCGATGGGCACGTTCGGGTCGACCCGGTGCTGGTAGTACAGGTCGATGTGGTCGGTCCCGAGCCGCTTCAGGGAGCCGTGGACCGAACTGCGGACGTGCTCGGCCGAGCCGTCCTGCGGACCGACCGTGCTGATGTCGCCCGGTACGGCGTCGTCCATGCGGTAGTTGAACTTCGTCGCGAGCACGTACTCGTCACGGTGCCCCCGGATGGCCTCGCCGACCAGGGACTCGTTGGTGAGCGGCCCGTACATCTGCGCCGTGTCGAGGAAGGTCACCCCCAGATCGAGGGCGCGTCGGATGGTCGCGATCCCCTCCTCCTGGTCGGCGGACCCGTAGAAGGCGGACATGCCCATGCATCCCAGGCCGATCGCCGATACCTGCAATTCCCGCAGACTGCGCTTCTGCATGCCGTGGTCCAGCCTTTCCTGCACTCGTTCGTGCGTGGTTCAAGGACACGAGACGGCGCCCCGGTGAGACCGCCCGCCGACACCGGCCTCGTGCGCCGCTGTGTCTTCGACGCTACGACTTGGAGCGCACTCCAGGGCAAGCCCGCCGGGGGCGGGTACCGCACGTCGCTGGGCGGCGCGTCCCAGACCCGGGTGGTGGGGCTGTCGGGGGTGAAGCGGGGCCAACCTGGATCGCCGGTGGCGGCGAAGGACGTCCACGCCGTCCGGATGTGTTCGGACAGTGCCGCGCATTCGGTGGGCGGCGGGGAGCCCACCAGGCGGGCCGCCGGGCGAGTCGCCGTCGTGCCGAAGACGAACGGGACGTCGACCCCGTGGGCGGCCCCCAGGGTGGGGCCCTGCCAGGCGAAGTCGCAGGTGGGGATGGGCCCGGCGGTAGTCGTCGGCCGACTGCTTCTCCAGCCCGATTGCCTCCGCCACGATCGCAAGGTCGACGTCCGGCGGGGGCGGCGCACCCTGACCCCGGAACTCCTCGTGGGTGAAACCGCAGACGAGCTCCACGTCCTGGCCCGCACTCTCCCCATCGTGCGGCTGGCCGGACGTCCCGCCTACGTCACGGCCTACGCCGTCGGCGCACAGCGGCACGGCAGCGCCGAGGCCGGTCTGCTCACCGGGGGCCCCACCTTCCGCGTCCTCGCCGCCGACGGCACGGAACTGGCGAGATGGGGCCGATGAGCGGCGTACCGCGAGACCGGCGACCGGTGGCTGCGCCGGCTGCTCAGACGGGTGTCGACGCCGACGGCGTGAACGGTGCCCCGTGCCCCGGCACGATCAGCGCCGGGCCGAGGGCGAGGACCTTCTGCCTGGCAGCCCGCAACTGCTCGCGGTCCGGGGCGAAGGGATCGTCCGCCGGGCCCTCGGCGGTCCACCACAGATGGGTCAGGACCACGAGGCCCTCGTCGGTCGTGACGACGGTGCTGATGTCCTGCGGGGTGTGTCCGGGCGTCGTCATGAGCTTGATCGACGGGGAGAGGTGGTAACCGTCCGCGTCCCGGTCCTCCCAGATGTCATCGCGGTAGATGGCCATGTGGTCGTGGAAGCGGGCCGCCGGAAACAGGGCGGCGTTCAGCGTGTGGTCCGGGTGGTGGTGGCTGAAGACGACGTCGGTGACGTCCTCGGGGCTCAGTCCGTGGTCCCTCAGCGGATCCAGGATAAGCCGGCGGTCGGCGACCATGCCGGGATCGACGACCACGACGGTCGCGCCGTCGACGAGCAGGCTGACCGTGCCGGCCACGCGCGTGTCGGCGTATCCGGTGGTCAGTAGCCGGAAGGCTGCGGGCATGAGGCGCTCCTCGGAGAATGGGCCTGACAGGCAGTATGCAGCCGCGATCGCTGCAGGGAAGGAACGCTCGACCGCCGCCCACCACCCGGACCGGAACCAGAGGTTCCGAACAAGGCGGCGCCGCGGTCAACCAAGGGCACCGGCCACTCGTCCCCCTTGATGGACCCGTATCACGCATCGCCTCGACCAACCCCCCACCACCATGAAATGAGGCCTGCATGCTCCGCATCCACTTCACGTCCCTCGACTTACAGAGCATCCGCGTGGCCCGTCGCCCCGATCCGCTGTGGGAACTCGTCTGCGCCGCCTGCCGACTGGTCACCCGTCAGGGGCCGCTCGAGTTCGGCGCGTGGCGCCGCGGTGTCCTGCAGCGGACGGCCCGCGATCTGGAGGCGCGCCGCGCCCTGCATCTGCTGGGGACGCTCGTCCCGCCCGTCGGCTACATCCCCGACTTCCTCACCCCGTCCGTCTCGGACGAGGGTCTGCCCGCAGCCTTGGAACAGGTGCGGGCCACACCCCGCGCCCGGCTGCAACAGGAGTTGGCCATTCTCGGCGGTTCCCGCCCGCTCCCGGCGTGGACGACGACCCTCGGCAGGCCGGGGGACCGAAGCATGGGTTCCCTGGTCAGGGCGTTGGAGGTCTCTTCCAAGACCCTGCTCGAACCGCGGTGGGGCCTGGTTCGCCGAGCCGTGCACGCCGAGGTCGATCTGCGGGCCCGCACCCTCCTCGACGGCGGAGTCCGTGCTCTGCTGGAGAGTCTGCGGCCGTTCGCCCGGTGGAACCCACCGGTTCTGGAGGTGGACTATCCCGCCGACCGGGACCTTCATCTGGACGGCCGAGGTCTGCTGCTGCTCCCTTCCTACTTCTGCTGGCGCAGGCCCACCGCGCTCGCCGACCCCACCCTCGGCCCGCTGCTCGTCCTTCCGCTCACCGCCCGGCCGTTCGACACGGTCGCCCTCAACGGTGGCGGCCTGGAGCGCCTGTTGGGCCGTACCCGGGCCTCCGTGCTGGCCCAGGTGGCACGCGGCCGCACCCGCACGACCTCCGAAGTGGCCGAAGCGGTGGGCATCGCCCTTCCCAGCGCCAGCTACCAGCTCGCCGTCCTGCGGGACGGAGGACTGGTGGCGAGCCAACGGGCGGGCCAGTTCGTACGGCATTCCGCGACGGCCATGGGTCACCAACTGCTGGACACGGACGCACGCTCGCTGACCGGAACGGATCCGGCCCACCCCTGACGGGCCCGGAAAACACCGGCCTTTGGAGGGTTGCGTTCCGCCGTGCTCCGGCAGCGCACACCGGCGAGTGATTCGCCAGGGTCCGCCACCCCTTCCGCCAGGTGGAAACATCTACCAGCATGAATATGCCGGGCCTGGCCGTCCCGGCTGTGCGGGAGGAGTCTGTCCGCTTGCGCGGGCAACGGGAAGCCGGAGGACACCATGCAGACCGCCATGCGGCAGGCCACCGAGTGGCTCGCGGCCGCTGCGAACGACCCACGCGAGTGCAAGCGGCAGTGGCACAGCGAGTCGGGTATCGCGGTGCTCGCGTGCGGCCGGTTCTGGGACGTGCTCAGCGTGCCCGAGGAACTGGCCATGCCCGCCCTGGACGCCCTGCTGGGCATCCCGCAGCCACCCGGTCCCGCGCTCGCGGACGTGTGTGCCCGCCGGGTGGCGTTCTTCCTGCCGCCCGATCCCACGGGCCGCTGGATCGGTTCGGGCATCCGCTACTCGGGCAAGGGCGCGTGGGTGGCGGTCCCGGCGCCGTACCGCGCCGTCGGACGTCTGCGCTGGGTGATTCCGCCGAACGGGAGCGGCGCGCTGTTCGTGCCGGCCGCCGTGGAACTGGCCCTGCAGCTGGCCCTGGGCCGGCTCTCCTCGCAGGCCCGGTGGACACGACGGTGCCCCACGTGCGGGGCGCCGACCCCCGACGGCGGTTTTCCGGCCGTCGACGCGGCCGTCGACGCGGCCGTCGGTCGCCCGCGGAGCAGCACGCCGGACACCGCGAGGCCGTGAACGCGCCGCTGTGAGGCTGCGTCCGCGTGCGGGCAAATGATCAGCGGGCTTGCTCCACGCGCAGCTCGGCGACGCGTTCCCAGCGCGCCGCACGCGCCGGGCCCGGATGGTGCACCGTGATCGCGGGACTGATGGCCGTGAGCAGCGTCCGCTGGGAATCACGAGCCCCCGGTACCATGCGACCGCGAGCCCGCCACTCCCTGATCAGCGCGGCGTAGATGGGCGGATCCTCCTGCGGCGCCGCGAGGCACGTGCCGTACGACGTCCGCTGTTCCTCGTCCTCGGGGACGAGGAGCCCGGTGCTCACGGTGGGGTCCATGCTGGAGGCAACGCGCCCGCGTACGCAGGCGGTACGTCTTCGCTCCGCTATGGCCCCATCGGATGAGGCCGGGTCCTTCGACAGGGGCGATGTACTTGTCCGACGAGATCACCATCGACGGTGCCTGAGCGCCTTGTCGGCGCACGGGTGATTTCCGTCATGGCCGTCAAGGCCGTCGTGTTCGAAACGCTCCCGGGGAGCGACTCAACGGCCCCTGTCCGCCCCGTAGTTCGGCCACTCGGTGGCGTGACGGTTTGTCGGCTTGTTCGGTTTCGAGAGGTATCTGGTGGGGCGCCACCTAGCGCCTGGGGGGAAGCCCTGCCGCGAACGCGGTCCAGTCGCCGGTCGTGCGCCCCCTCGACCGGCTCGCGCCGTTCGTGGTGATCGTCCTGCTGGGTGTGGTCGTCGTGGGCCAGGTGGTGGTCCACCGGCAGACCCATCCCGCCCCGCCGCGGAACGCCGAGCCCGCCTGCTTCCCGAACCCACCTCGGCCCTCCCGAACGCCGGACTCCCCGCCACGACGGCCACGGCCCAGCCCACAGGAGATGGCCGGGCGCGGCGTGGTCGCCATGTCCCGGGAGGGCTGTTGAGACATCGATGTCAGTTGGCCCTGTTATAACCGGGGCGTGGGCACTCAAGGGGGGTGCCCGTGTCGAGGAGGGGAACATGACTGTGCGCAGACGCGCGGTTTCTCCGCGGTCGCTGCTGGGCGCGTTAGTGAGCCTGGCCGTGGCGGTCGGTCTCAGTGTCGGCGTGGCCGGGTCGGCGTCGGCCGCCGCCGGTACGCCGGCGGCCGTGACCAAGTACAGCTTCACCAGCCAGTCCGGCGACTACATCGGCCAGGGCGGCAGCGCGACCTACACACCGTCCACGGCCACCGTCAGCGCGGACGGCGATGCCGGCTACGTGCGGTTCAGGGTGAGCACCGCCGACGAATGGTGGGACGTCGACCTCGCGGCGCCCACCGGAGAGCAACTGCACCCGGGCGTCTACCGCAACGCGGAGCGCGCCCCGTTCCGTACCGGACGGTCACCCGGGCTCGACGTCTCCGGAGACGGCCGCGGCTGCAACGAGGTCTACGGGCAGTTCTCGGTCAACCAGATCGAGACGGACGCGTCCGGGGCGATCACGGTCCTGGACGCCACGTACACCCAGCACTGCGAGAACGCTGACGCCCCCGCCCTCAAGGGCGTCCTCAAGTACCGTGCCCACCCGCTCTCCTACGCCTACACCAGCGATGCCGGCGACTACATAGGCCAGGGCACCAGCCAGACACATCGGGGCGCCACCAGCACCTTCTCGCTCAGCGGCTATGGCGACGGCGTCCGCTACGGCGTCTCCGGCAAGCGGGAGTACTGGACCGCGGAGCTGACCCCGCCCGACGGCGAACAGTTCGTGGCCGGACGGACCTACCAGGCGCAGCGCAGCCACGCCCCCTCCGTGGCAGGACTCGACGTGTATGGCAACGGACGCGGCTGCAACACCGTCACGGGAGAGTTCACGATCACCAAGCTCGCCCGTGGCGACGACGGAGTCATCAAGGCGTTCGCCGCCACGTTCGTACAGCACTGTGAGGGCGGCGGACCCGCTCTGCACGGCACGATCCACTACTACGCCTGACCGACGGGCGGCCCGACGGAAGGCGTCGGGCCGCGTGTCCTTCCTGCTCCAAAACCGTGTGCGAGCCGCCCCGAGGGGCCTTTACCCTGCGGGCATGGATCTTCGCGCAGAACGTCCCACCGACACACCGGCCGTACGGAACGTTCACCTGCGGGCGTTCGGTGACCATGGCCTCGTCGTGGCCGACCTGGTCGACACCCTGCGGAGCACCGTCACGCCCGAGGACGGTCTCTCACTGGTCGCCGTGGAGGGCGGACAGGTCGTCGGGCACGTGATGTTCACCCGCAGTCTTCTCGATGCCCCTCGTCGGCTGGTGGACGTGCACGTCCTCAGCCCGCTGGCCGTCATCCCGGAGTTCCACAAGCGCGGTATCGGCTCGGCCCTGGTCCGGCACGGACTGGAGATCCTCGCCGAACGGGCCGTTCCTCTCGTCTTCCTGGAGGGCGACCCGGGCTACTACTCGCGTTTCGGATTCGTGCCCGGCGGTGGTCTGGGCTTCCGAAAGCCGTCCCTGCGCATACCGGACGCTGCCTTTCAGGTCATCAGGTTCCCGGAGCATGAGCCATGGATGACGGGGACGCTGGTCTACGCCGAGCCGTTCTGGCGGCATGACGCGGTCGGCCTGCGCGACCCCGACGCTCAGGATCGCGAGCACCCGAGGACGGGGACGGCCCACTAGCGATCCCCATGTGCGCTGTTGTCCTTCTTGTCCTTCCCTCCTTTGGCCTGCCCGGGCAGATCACTCGGGGAGTTCTTCTTGCCCCGTGCCGTGGCATCGGCCGGTGTGCCCTTCCCGGATGCCGAAGCGGCGCGGTCGCCCGGATGCCGGCCCGGGCCGCCATCCGACGAGGGGTGAGCGCCGCCGCCCGGAGCCGCGTCCCGGATCGGGTGGGCCGAGGTGGACGGGGTCGACGAGCGCGTCGGTGTGGCGGAGCTGTGGTCATCGCCTGTGGGAGCGCCGGGGGATGACGGCACGGCCGGACTGCTGGCCGACGGAGCCGCTTCGCCGGTGGCGCCGTGCTGCGAGAAGCCTTCGGTGACGACGAGACCCGCGGTGACGACGGCGGCCAGTGCGGCCGCGGATCCGCACATCCTGAGGCGGCTGCGAGCGAAGGCGGGCCGCAGTGCCGCCCAGGAGAGACCAAGCCCCTTCGCGTCGGGCAGGAGGCCGTGGTGGGTATCCCCGGCGTCCGCGTACTCCGCGGCCGCGGGCACGACGCTGCTCACGGCCGGGCACGCGGTCCGCTCCGCGGCGTGCGTCACCGCAGCCAGCTGAGCCAGGGTTCGGGCGCAGTCGTGTGCCGTGGGGCGGGTCTCTTCGTCCAGGGCGGTCATCTGACGCAGCAGGGTGGCCAGTTCGGCGGGCAGGAAGTCCGGGAGGGCGGGCGGGCGATGCACCCGGGCTATGGCCGCCTCCAGGGGCGTGCCGTCGTATTCGAGCCTGCCGGTGAGGCATTCGAGGAGGACCAGGCCGAGCGCGTAGATGTCGGCGGGGCGACCCACGGGCCGGCCGAGTACCTGCTCGGGGGACAGATAGGCCGCCGTGCCGACCAGGGTGCCGGTGGCGGTCCGGGTGGTGGCGTCCAGACGCCGGGAGATCCCGAAGTCGGTCAAATGAGGTCGGCCTGAGGCGTCCAGAAGGATGTTGGACGGTTTGACGTCCCGGTGGATGATCCCCTCTTCATGGGCGTGCGCGAGGGCGTCGGCGAGCTGGGCACCGAGCGCTGCGGTCACCTCACTCGACAGGGGGCTCTTTGCGAGGCGGGCTTTCAGGGTGGGTCCGTCGACGAGTTGCATGACCAGGAACGCCTCGCCGTCGTGACGTCCGGCGTCGTACGCCGTCACCAGCCCCGGATGGTGCAGCCGGGCCAGGATGACCGCCTCGCTGCGGAAGTCCTCCTCCGTGTCGAAGCCGGTGCCGGCACGAAAGATCTTGACCGCCACCGGTCGCCGCAACCGCAGGTCGAACCCCCGGTGGACGTCCGCCGCGCCTCCCGAGCCGATCAGCGCGTCCACACGGTAACGGTCCGCCAGAATCCGGGCGAAGCGCCCGGACGGCCGGGCACCGTGCGCCTCACGCAACCCCACCTCGATCTCCCCCTGCCTCACAGAACCAGCACCGCCGGACACGGCCGCCGACCGGCCGCCAGTCGCAGGTACCCCTCCAGCTCCCGCTTGCACAGAGAAGACACATCTTCTGTCGCTCGACGGAACCCGCTGGACCATTTCTGTCAGCGCGGGTGACCGATCGTGACGGAACCCCGGCGTCGTTTGTCACCGTCGGCGTCCCACATTCGTCCCACCACGGACCCGTCTTCGCAGCTCACACCCCTGAGACCATCCCGGCGTCCCAATCCGGGGGTGACGGGGTCTCGTTGGGGACGGGCGCTGCCAGCATGATCCGCGCCGGGGGCTCCCGGCCACTCATCAGAGGGGGAACACCAGATGGGACGAAGGACGCTTCTGCGGGGTCTGACCCTCGCCGTGGCAGCGGTCCTGCCCCTGTGCGGCTCCGCGGTCGTGCAGGCGGCAGGGTCCGCCGCCACCGCGGTCGCGGTCTGCGGGCACACGAGCGAACAGCCCACACTGCAGCGGGGATCGACGGGGGACGCGGCGGTCGAGGCGCAGTGCGAGCTCAACCTGGCGACGAAACCGAGCCGGTACACGCCGATCGCGGCGGACGGCTCGTTCGGGCCGGCGACGGAGACGCGGGTCAAGGAGTTCCAGCGGTGTGCCGGGCTGGGCGTGGACGGTGTCCTCGGTCCGCAGACCTGGGCGGCGCTGAACACCTGGTCCGCCGGGCCGCACACCTGCGCCACCCAGGGCACGTCGAGCACGGCGCAGGCGACCGTGTGCGGGCACACCGACACGCGGCCGACGCTGCGCAAGGGCGCGAACGGCGTCGAGGTCAAGGAGCTGCAGTGCCGGCTGAACCTGGCCATGGAGCCGTTCCACTACCCGCCGCTGACCATCGACGGCGACTTCGGGGGCGGGACCGAGGGCCGCGTCATCGAGCTCCAGCACTGCGCCGGCCTCAGTGCCGACGGCGTCGTGGGCCCCAACACCTGGGCCAGGCTGGTGGACTGGTCCAGCCGTAACACCTACTGCACTCCCCCGCGCCCGGCCGGATACTCGATCGACGGCCTGGACACGGCCAAGTACCAGCACCCGGGCGGTGCGCCGATCGACTGGAAGGCCGTACGGGCCTCGGGGGTCGAGTTCGCGACGGTCAAGGCGACCCGGGGCATGAACGTCACCGACGAGTACCTCGCCACCGACCTTCCGGCGGCCCGGGCGGCGGGGCTGGCCGTCGCGCCGTACCACTTCTACACGGGCAGTTCGCCGGACACGGGTGCCGCGCAGGCCGACCGGTTCATCGCCGCCGTACGCGCGACCGGCTACACCGGGCAGCGGGCGGGCGACCTGCCCCCGATCTTCGACCTGGAACGCATGGACGACGGCAGCGGACGCTGCCCCGTCTACGGCACGGTCGCCGACATCAAGGCATGGCTCGACCGGGTCGAGGCCGCCTTCGGCCGCACTCCGATCATCTACACCCAGAAGTCCTTCCTGGACGACTGCCTGGGCTCGACGACCGCCTTCGCCCGCTACCCGATGCAACTCGCGGACTACCGCCAGTCGATCACCCAGCCGCCGCTGCCGAACGGCTCCACGACCTGGGCCATGTGGCAGTACACCGACGCCGCACTGTTCCCGGGCATCCAGGCACCGGCGACCGCGGACGTGTTCAACGGCACCCAGGCCGACCTGGACCGTCTGGCCAATCGCTGACCCCGCCCGCGACAGGAGAACCCCTATGACCACCAGGTTCGCACGCGCGCTTCCGGTCGCGCTGCTCATGGCCCTGGGCCTCACCGCACCGACGACCGCCTCCGCCTCGGCCGCTCCGGCCGCCACGGCGACCTCCTGCTACGGCGGGGCGGTCACCGTGCACTACGGCGACGCACTCGAGTTCGGCCCCTACTGGACCACGAGCCGCTGCAACGACATCAACATGCGCGTCATCGGCGGAACCGCCGACTACGTCAACGCCTGCGTGAAGTTCGCGAAGTACGGCACCTGCAACCACTGGACCAGGGTCGGCCGGAGCTGGACGACGATCGCCACCGACGTCCTGGACGACAGCAAGTTCACGGTGCCCGCCGGCGTGCCCCTGGAGGGCGACGACGCCGTCATGCAGATCGCCTACTGACCCCCCTCATCCACGGAGACCACCATGATCAGCACAAGGACGTTCGCCTCGGCCCTGTTCACCACGGCCGCGCTGCTGGCGGCGGGCGTCGCGCCCGCCTCGGCGCAGCCCTCGGCCGCTGCCGCCACCAGCTGCTACGGCGGGGCCAAGACCCTGACGTACCACTACCAGGCGGCCGCCAAGGAGTACGGCACCTACACCACGACCTCGCGGTGCAACGACATCAACATGCGCCTCCTCACGGACGGTCCTCAGGGCATCTTCCTGGACGCCTGTGTGGTGTTCGTCGACCACACCAGCAAGTGCAACAACGACGACGCGTACACCACGCACGGCACCGAGTGGGCCACCGTCGCCACCGACGTCAAGGACGGCACCCACTTCGTCCTGCGCGTGCACGCCTACGACATCGACGCGCAGAACGTCACCTTCCAGATCGCCTACTGACCGCTCGCCTCTCACCGCTCACGTTCCCGAAAGGACGACCATGGCTTCCTCCTTCCGTCCCATGAACCGCCGCACCATGCTGCGGGGCACGCTGGCCGCCGGCGCCGGCGTCGCGTTCGGCCAGCTGCTGTTCTCCGGCACCGCGCAGGCCTATTCGTGGTCGCGCACCCTCAACCAGGGCGACAGCGGCGCCGACGTGACCGAGCTGCAGATCCGGGTCGCCGGCTGGGCGGCGGACAGCGCCAGCCACAGCCGGGTCAGCATCGACGGCGACTTCGGCCCCGGTACGGCGGCGGCCGTGCGCCGGTTCCAGGCCGCGTACGGCCTCTCCGTCGACGGCAGCGTCGGGCCCAACACCCAGGCCAAGCTCAACTCCCTGGAGCAGTCGGACGGTTCGACGCTCCACTTCAACTGGAGCGAGTTCGTCAACCAGTCGGACGGCACCTTCAACGGCGGCAAGCTCAGCGCCTCGCAGGTGAAGGAGAACGTCCGCCGTTGCATGTACAAGCTGGAGGCGCTGCGCAAGAAGCTGGGCGACAAGCCGATCACCGTCAACTCCGGCTTCCGCAGCATCGCGCACAACGCAGAGATCGGCGGCGCCAGCGACAGCATGCACCTGTACGGCACCGCGGCCGACCTCGACGTGCCCGGCGTGGCCAACAAGACCGTCTACCAGAAGGCGGAGACCAGCGGGTTCTCCGGGCTGGAGACGTACAACACCGACCACCAGCACGTCGACAGCCGGGCCGACCTCGGCCGTGACTGGTGGTGGGAGGACGGCACGGTCTGACGCCGCTGTCGGGGGAGTGGAGCTCCGGGTGTCGCCGCGGCGGCGCCCGGAGCTCCACGCTTCAGCTCTTCGGCGTGTTCTTGAGGGCCGCCTGGCAGGAGGGCCAGTCGTGGAAGTCGTGCCGTACGGCCCACAGCCGGTGGGCGGCCTTGATGTTCCAGTCCGGGTCGAACGCCCGCAGCGGTGTGCCGCCGAGGTCGCGCAGGCGGGCGTCGGATATCTGGAAGACGCCCCAGTTGCGGCTGCCGTTGGTGTTGGGCAGGACGTACAGGGGGTCGAGGAACGAGGCGCAGCGGGCGATGGCCACGGCGGTGCCGGGGTCCTCGACGAACACCTCCCGGATCCGCTTCGCCACCCGGTCCGGCGACCAGGTCACCATGCTCACCTTCTGCGCGTACAGTGCCTTCTTGGTGTCCTCGTCGACCACGCCCCTGGCCGTCACGCCCGCCAGCACCTGGAAGGCGGTCACCCTGCGCAGCGTCTCCGGCCCGAAGTCACTGTCGACGGCGAGCTTTCCCTTGGCCCGCACCAGCAGGCTCTGCACCTCGCGCACGCACTCGTCGTGCTCTCCCATGCTCACCGTCGCGCATCCCGGGGAGTCCAGCACCTTGTCCCCGGTGGGAGCGTTACCGGCGGAGTCCTGGGTGGGCAGCCACACGAAGCCGGCCACCAGCATCACCGCGACCACGGCAGCCAGGATCGTGAGCCGGGGTGACAGCTGCCGGGGCAGCCAGGACCGTCGCGGCTCCTCATCGAGGGTGGCCGTCGGCGGCGTGACGTCCTCCGGTGCGGGACCAGCCTGCGTCTCCTCCTCGGCAGTGGGCTCCGGCGTGTCCCGTTCACTGTCCGCCAGAGCCCACAACCGATGCAGCTCGCGCAGCTCCTCCGCACTCGCACCGCACACCTTGGCGAAGGCGTGCACCACCCGGTAGTCCGCCGGGACGCTGAGGCCGGAGCAGTACCGGTGCAGGCTGGAACCGCTCACGCCCGCCTCCTTGCCGAGGCGGTCGTATCCCCGGCCACTGCGCTCTTTCAGCATCCGCAGGTATGCGGCGAATTTCTCGGTTCGCGGAGAGGCAGCCACAGATCCACCCTTGTTCAAGCCCCTACTGACGGGTAGAAGTTACACCGCGGAAGGGAAGTGGCGAGCCTTTTCCTGTGGGGTGCCTGTCCGCAATTCCCTTGTAAATGACACCGTTTGAAAAAGCGTCAACTCCTCTCTCCCCTCGTGGAAAGGGATTTCGCAACCGAGTCCTGGTAGGTGACGGTGATCGGGCCGTGGACGGTGTGCCGGGGAAGGGTGATCGTGAGTGTTCCGGTGGAGCCGTCCCAGCGGTAGTCGCGCGGGGTCAGCCGCACTCCGGTCGCGCTCACCTTGGCCGGCGCATGGGTCGTGCCCAGAAGGGACAGGGTCCAGCGTCGGCTTTGCACCTGGTCGTGGAAGGAGCCCCGCGCCGGGCCGATCGACACGGTGTGGCGTGTGCCCTTGTCCTCGTACCGCACGGTCGTGGTGGCGCTGTGTCCCCTCCGCCCGGTGCTTGCGTCGTCCTCGTACAGGCGGTACGAGCCCGACGCGCCGGAGGCGACGGTCAGGGTGACGTCGGTGAGCGGGTTGCGGTCGTTGTCGGTGACGTCATGGGTGCGGGCCGGCAGGATGCCGCCGGCCCTGACGAACACCGGCATGGCGTCCAGACCGGTGGTGATGTCCTGGGTGGTGCCGCCCTGGTAGGTCCTGCCGGTGAAGTAGTCGGTCCACCGGCCGGGCGGGAACCACACGCTGGTGGTCGCCGTCGCGCCCGGTGTCGTCACCGGGGCGACCAGGACGTCGGAGCCGTAGAAGTACTCGCTGGTGGCCGTCTCGTAGGCCCGTGCCTCGTCCGGATACTCCAGGTAGGTCGGACGGACGATCGGCACACCGGTCCGGTTCGCCTCCGCGGCCAGTGCGTATGTGTACGGCACCAGGTTCTCGCGGAGGTTGAGGAACCTGGCGGCCGACTTCCGTGCCGGTGTGCCGTACTGCCAGGGCAGCCGGTCGCTGTGGTTGCTGTGCAGCCGGTCGATCGGCTGGAAGGCGCCGAACTGCACCCAGCGCGCGTACAGGTCGTCGGGGAGCTTGTGCGTGGTACGGGTCTGGCCGCCGTCGGTGTAGGTCTCCGAACCGGTCAGCCCTGTCGTGTCGTTGTGCCCGCCGATGTCGTGGGTGATGGCCGCCATCCCGGTCGCGGCGGACTCCCCCGGCGTGTAGCCGACCTCCAGCTTCAGCGTGCCCCAGGTGGAGGCGGTGTCGCCGGTGAAGTGCACGGTGGTGCGCTTGTCCGCCCAGGGTCCGGTCGGCAGCGCCTGCTGGCCGCTGTAACCGCCCGCCTGGAGGGAGCCGTAGGCGCGGGAGAGGACGAATCCGCGGCTGTTGGTCTCGCCAGTGAGGCCGGCGTACTGCTGGTTGATCCAGGCGTCCGGTGTGACGCCCCGCAGTGACGACTGGGAGGAGTCGCAGCACCAGTCGAGCCACCAGAAGTCGTTGCCCTGCTCGTCCATGGTCCGGTGCAGGTCCAGGTACGCCTCGAGCTGGTCGGGGTCGCCGAAGTCGAAGGTGTAGCAGTTGTCGTCGACCGAGGCTGCCGAGGCGCAACCGCCCTTCGTCAGCTTGCCCTTGGCCGTGGCCTGCGCCCGGGCGAACTGCGGGTCGGAGGCGAGGATGCTCGGGTGCACGTTGAGGGTGTTGTGCAGCCCCTGCGCGGCCGACCAGTCGAAGAAGCCCTTCGGGTCGGGGAACTTGGCCGGGTCCATCTCCCAACCGCTCCAGGTGTTGACGGCCTTGAAGTCCGTGTCGGTCACCAGCACGTCCAGCGGCACGTGTTCGGCCCGGAAGGCAGGAAGGATCGTGTGCTCGTAGTCCGCGGCGGTGCGGTCGATGTACTCCGAGTACCACACGCCGTAGGCCCACTGCGGCAGCAACTGGGGTGGTCCGGTCAGGGTGGCCAGATCGGTGAGTGCCTGCTTGTAGGCGTGGCCGTAGCCGAAGAGGTAGCCGTCCTGGTAGGGCGAACCGCCGTGCGAGGGCCGGGGGGTGGCCTTCTTGGAGGCGGTGTCGTAGAGCGCCGAGGGGGTGTCGTCCAGCAGGTACCAGCCGTCCCGGTGCAGCAGACCGGGGGTGGCGACCGGGGCACTGCCGTCGCCGTTCACGCCGTCCAGGCCCCGGCGGTAGCCGCCGAGGGCGAGGTGCGGCGCCGGTGCGGCCTGCTGCCGGGCGGCCACGGAGACGGTGTCGAGGTTGACGTGGCAGCTCGCCGCCTCGGGGCAGTCGAGGGTGACGTCGTTGTCGCCCGCCTTGAGGGCGATGGGCACCGAGGCGGTCGCCCAGGTGTCCCAGTCCTGTGTCGCCGGCAGTGTCAGGGGGGCGGTGGCGCTGCCGGCGGAGACCGAGGCGGTACGGGTCTGGTGGAGGCCGTCGCTGCCGGTGCCGTTGGCGTAGCGCACCCGCAGGGTGTAGGTGCCGTCGGCCGGAACGCCGACCACATGGGTGGCAAGGCTCGAGCCCTTGTTGAGCTCCGCGACGAAGCCGTTGCCCGCGTATCCCGTGTGGTCGGTGGCGCTGACGGCGCTGCCGCCGATTCTTTCGGCTTCCGCCTCGCAGCTCGTGCCGAGCAGGCAGTCGGTGATCGCTGTGCTGTCGACCGGCGGATAGGCGTCACCGGGGTGGACCAGGGCGACGCTGTCGACGTTGACGTCGCCGCTGTCCGCGGCGGTCCGGGTCAGGGCGATCGTGTGGTGGCCGGCGGTCAGGTCGAGGTGCGCGGTGGCCAGGGTCCAGGTGTCCCAGTCGGCCGTGGTCGGCAGGGTCACCGTCCGGGACTCGCCGCCGTCCACCGTGAGGGTCAGCGTACGGGTGCGGGTCTGGCCGTCCGCGCCACGGGAGTTGGCGTACCGCAGGCCGAACTGGTAGGCACCGGCCTGCTTGACATCGATGTCAGCGGATACCGAACTGCCGGTGCCCTCGAAGCCCGCGGCGAAGCCGGTACCGGTGTGACCGGCGTGGTCGGCCGCCACGGACAGCCCGTTCAGCTGAAGGCTCTCCGCCTCGCACAGCGCGCCGACCTCGCAGGTCAGCCGCTGCCACGGGGTGGCGGTCACCGGGGTACCGCCGGCAGTCAAGCGCACTGACAGGTTACGGGCGTTGAAGGGCCCGGAGCCCACCTGATAGCGCAGGGTCAGCGCCCTCGTCCTGATGGTCAGCCAACCTCCGGACGTGGTGGCCGTGTAGGCGGCCGGGTCGAAGCCGCCGCGCCCGATCGCGTTGAAGGTCGGGGCATCGGTGAACTCGCCGTCGCCCGCGTACTCGGTGCGGATCAGCGTCGGCGAGAGGATCTCGAACCGCGCGTCCCCCGACCCGACCGTCGGAATGCGATGCCCCTGCGAACTCCCGGCCGACGCCGGCGGGGCCCCCGACAGCGTCGCGGCGGCGATGGCGAGAGCGGCGGCCGCGCCCACCCGCCGCCGTATGGATCCGAGCCGTCGTCTCTTCGAAGCGGCTGCCATGTCAACTCCGTTTCCCTGCAAGCCGGATGACACCTACGTGCTCGCGTTGGGTGTGCGAGTGGCGCGAGAGTATGTCGTTGACAGCGGTGCTGATAAGACCCGTGCAGGTCGGTGTCGGCCGGGACGGGGACGGCGGCTAGCGGACCACCCGGTGGCGCAGGTAGACGAACCGGGAGCTGAAGGTGCGGGTCTCGACCAGTTCGAGGTCCACCCGGCGCTCGTGCCGGGGGAAGTACGGAATGCCTCCGCCGACCAGCACCGGGTAGACGATGGTCCGGTACTCGTCGATCAGACCCGCGGCGGCCACTTCGGCGGCGAGGGTGGCCCCTCCGATCGCGATCTCGCCCTCGCCGGGCTCGTTGCGCAACCGTTCGATCTCCTCCGCCACGCTGCCGGAAGCCAGGCGGGCGTTTCCCTGCACCTCCTGCAGCGTGGAGGAGAACACCACCTTGGGAAGCGGCTTCCACAGCGCGGTCCACTCCAGCTCCGCCTCGCCGAGCGACGGATCCTGCTCGGCCGTCTCCCAGTACAGCATCGTCTCGTACAGCCGTCGTCCCATCAGGTGGACGCCGACGTCTCGGATCTCGTCGATCCAGAAGCGGAAGACGTCCGGGTCCGGTGCCGTCCAGTCGAAACGGCCGTCCGGTCCGACGATGTAGCCGTCGAGCGACATGCTCATCGAATAGGTCACGCTGCGCATCAGATGTCCTCCTCGGTGACGGGACCGAGACTAGGGCCGCCGGGAGATCATTTCCTTGAGAGACATCAGGGCGTGCGCGTTTTCCCCGCCCGGGCTCCTCCACCGACGGTTCCCCCTACGGTCAGGACGGCGTTTTGTGCTATCCAAGAGGTGTGCGGTGAGGGATCTCGGGGCTCGATCGCACGTACTCGGGAATGCCTCTCCGGCGTGTGCCGGAGTCAGCGAGCTGAGTGAGCCGCATGGACCCCACATCCTCCTCTTCGCCCGACTCACCGTTCGACATGGTCAGCGGTGCCCTGGCGGACTACGTCCCCCGGGCGGGAGCCACGGCGGCCCGGGGCCCCGCCGGCTCGCAGAACGCCCGCCGCGGCCAGGGACCCGCAGGTGAGGGGCGTGAGGGCGGAGGCCAGGAACAGATCCTCGCGGTGGTCAACCTCGACCGGAATCTGACGATCACCAGCTGCAATCTGGAAGCGGCCCCTTTCGCCGGTGTCACCGCCGCGCCGGGCACGGCCTTCTCCGCGCTGCTGCCGCCCGAGGACGTACCGACCGTCACCGAGAGGCTGCGCAACGTCATCGAGACACAGGAGGCGCACGTCGCCCGGGTGCAGCGCCTGCGGCGGGACGACGGCACCGACCTGCTGGTCTCGATGAGCATCCTGCCTGCCGCGGCGTCACAGGGCGGGCTGACGGTCTCCCTGATCGCCATGGCCAGACGGCTGCATCTGTACGCCTCCGCCGCCGCGATCGGGACGTCCCTGGACATCGGCGAGACGGCGCAGTCCCTGGCCCAGTCCCTGCTGGCCTGGGGTGACGTGGCCGCGGTCGACTTCGATTTCGCCGTGTGGACGGGAGAGGCGGTCATCGAGCAGGCTCACGAGCGCATCCGGCTGCGTCGGGCGGCCCTGGCGCCGGACCGGGCCTGGCCCGAGGGGTATCTGACGCGCGGGGACAACCTCCCCCGCGAGGCGAGCCGTCTGCTGGTAGGCGCGGTGACGCGCGACGACGCGCCGCAGGCCATCGTCATTCCCGACCGTGCGGCGATCGAGCGGGTGCTCGGCGATCCCCGGCTGGTGCGCGCTCTGGTGCCCGGCAACCTGCCCGCGAGCGTGGCGTGCATACCGCTGGTGGTCAGAGGGCCGGAAGGCACTCCGGGACCCATCGTGCTGGGGGTGACGGAGGTCTGGCGCCGGCAGGAGCATCCCTTCCGTGACAGCGAGCTGCTCGACCTGCAGGAACTCGTGGCCAAGACCGCCCGGCACGTGGATCTGGCCCGCCAGCATCAGCGGGAGCACGCCCAGGTCCTGGCGCTGCAGCGCCGACTGCTGCCGCGGACCGGCAGCGACACCATCGAGGTCGCCAGCGTCTACCAGCCCACCACCCCCGACAGCGCGGGCGTCGGCGGGGACTGGGTGAACAGCTTCCCGCTGCCGGGCGACCGTACCGCGCTGGTGGTCGGTGACGTGGTCGGGCACGGTCTGGGGGCCGCGGCCGCCATGGGTCAGCTGAGCATGGAGGCCCGCGCGTTGCTGTCGGCGGGGCTGGGCCCGGACGAGGTCCTGGAGCGTCTCGACGAGACGGTCACGCTCCTCGACGACACGGACGCGGGCCTGGCGGCCGGCTACAGCGCGCTGGGCTCGACGTGCTGCATCGCTGTCTACGATCCCGTCGACCACCGCGTCGTCATGTCCAACGCGGGGCACCTGCCCCCGATCCTCGTTCACCCGGACGGCTCAGCCACCACCGTCACCGCACAGCCGCACCCCGGACTGGGTGCCGAGTTCGCGGTGCGCGAGCCGTTCGACCTGCAGTCGTTCGCCGCACCGCCCGGTTCGCTCCTCGCCCTGTACACCGACGGTCTGGTGGAGGACCCGGTGGACTCCATCGATGAGGGAATCGGGCGGCTGAAGGAAGCGGTGCGTGAGGTGCACCCCTGGGACGATCTGCAGCAGGCCGCGCGTCGCGTGGTCGCCGAGCTGGCCCCGCAGGGTCGCCTGCGCGACGACGTGACCCTGCTGCTCGCCCGCACGACCGGCCGGCGCAGCCGGGACACGGCGACCTGGCGGCTGCCCGCCGCCGACGACACCGCCGCCCGCGCCCGCGCTCTGGTCGCCGCCCTGCTGCGGCGATGGCGCATCAGCGACCAGGGCCGGGACAGCGCGCTGCTGGTGATCAGCGAGCTGGTCACCAACGCCGTCCTCTTCGGCACCGGGCCCGTCACGATACGGCTGGTCAAAGCCGGCCACCGCCTCACCTGCGAGGTCGGCGACGTGGGCAACGGCCGGCCGCGTCTGCGCCGCGCCGGGCTGCTCGCTGACAGCGGGCGCGGCCTGCACGTGGTCCACAAGCTCACCACGCGCTGGGGCGTGCGGTGGACCGACGCAGGAAAGGCCGTCTGGGCGGAACTCGACGTGTAGGGCGGCCGCCGGGACGAGCGGGGCGGGTCCAGGCCCCCGCCTCACAACCACTCCCCCTCCACGGCCGTGGCGGTCAGCCCAGGCGCGGCCGCGTACAGCACGGTGCGACTGCCGGACTTCTGGCCGGCGTCGTACGCGCGCCGCAGGATGTCGAGTACGGCGGCACCGCCGCGGTTGCCCGTGGTGTACCCGGCCCGGCTGTAGGCCAGCAGTCCCGCGGGCCAGCCGTCGGGCATCGTCTGTTCCATGTACTCCAGCACCCGCGTCCCGCCGGGATGGGCGAGCAGGAGATCGGGGTGCCACGGGCGCCGGTCGTCCTGGTGGCGTACGCGCAGCCATGCCCACATCGCGGCGACCGTCTCCTGGACGGCACGCGGTCCTCGGCGGTCCATCACGAAGTGGGTCCCGTCGGCCCGGGTGTCCAAGCGGTGCAGGTCCGTGGTCCCGGGCAGGGTGTGATGCCAGGCCGCGTCCAGGCGCAGGATCGATTCTGCTCGGGGGCGGCCGGTGACCACCGCGGCAACGGCGGTGTCCGCGAACAGCAGCCGGACGATGAGGGACTCCAGCGTGTCGTCGGCCGGCTGGTAGGTGGTGCTCAGCGCCTCCGATATCACCACCAGCACCGCCCGGTCGGGGTCCGCGGCGACGAGATCGGCGGCCAGCGCCAGCGATCGGGTCCCGGCGATGCAGGCCCACTGGGTGGCCGGCAGCAGCAACACGTCCCTGCGCAGGGGGAGGCGGTTGAGCAACGACAGGTCGAGCCCTGGCAGGGCCGGGGTGGTGGAGTTACTGGTGATCAGGCAGTCGACATCCCCGGGTTGCAGTCCGGCGGTCTCCACTGCCTCGCGGGCGGCCCGCTCGCCGTAGGCCTGCACCGCCGCCCAGGCCGGTGCGGTGCGCTCCTCGACGGTCTGCTGTGCCGGTATCGCCTCCAGGGCGGCGATCACCCGGTTCACTTCCCGGTCGCTGAACCCGTCACGGGCCAGTGCCGCACGGGCGGGCTCAACTCCCGGTGTCCGCAGGCCGCTTCCGCCACTGGGCGCGATGGCCGTCTCGAGCGGCAGCATCCATCCGCGGGAGGTGATCCCCGTGCTCGCGGCGATGCCGTTGATGCGCGACAGCCAGGGCGCGTGCGGATGTCGGCCACGCACCTCCGCCAGGATCTGACCGGTCTCCACGGCGTGTTCGCCGTGCAACACGGCGGGAGGACACAAGTAGGCGCTCATGTACGCCCCTTTCTCCGCACATCTTCACGGCGTCGGGCAGCAGAACCTGCCCAGATCGTCAACCCCCAGGGCCAAGACGCCGTGAGGGCACTCTACTTCGCCCCGGCGATCCATTGGCCGTAAACGATGCAAAGGTGCGCAACTCAGGAACTCTCGCCAAAAACGCGACAGCTCCTGCCCTTTCGTCAAGGGAAGGAGCTGTCGCGGTTGCGCCCGGCCCGGACGTCACCGGAGCGTCATGCGTGACGGTGCGAATGCCGGTTGCCGGTGACGAGGCGGTAGAGGACCAGCAGGATCAGGGAGCCGACGATCGCGGCGACCCAGGTGGAGAGGTCGAAGAATCCGTCGATGGAGTCCACCCCGAAGATCACCTTGCCGAGCCAGCCGCCCAACAGGCCGCCCACGATGCCGATGAGCATGGTGACGATGATGCCCCCGGGGTCCTTGCCCGGCATCAGGGCCTTGGCTATGGCGCCGGCGAGCAGGCCGATGAGGATCCACGCGATGATGCCCACAGTGCGTCTCCGATTCGTCGCATGTAAAGGTTGTGTCAGCTCTCCGCGTGCACCGTCCGCGCTCGAACAAACATCTCTTCCACATCACGGCTCGTCAGTTCCCCGCAGCGGACCGGTCCCTGGGAACGAGACGCTGCGGGATGCCGGTTCGGCGGACTCCACACGCCGCAGCCACCAACTGGCCGTCGCGAGAAGGCCGGCGAAGACCGCCAGCAGCAGCAAGGACGTCCACATCGGCCGACTGCCGGGAGACACCCACCCGGTCCAGGCACTCGAAGCCGCCCACAACATCACGCCCGCCGCGTACAGGGTCCGCATTCGCCGCAACTGCCGGGCAACGGGCCAGGGGGTGAAGGACTCAGTGTGCATCGCCATGCGGCGCCCAGTACCCCGGCCGACCCGCCCTGCACCTGTGTTTCGACAGGCGGTTCCGACTCGTGTGCCAGGGCTGAGCCGCTCCGTCGGGGGTAACCGAGCCGACAGAAAGGGACAAGACCCCCCGTGGGAAGGAGCGTCATGCCCGGCATGATGGAGCGCATCAAACAGTTCGCCAGGAGCCCTCAGGGCCGACGCGTGACCGAACAGGCACGGCGGGCCGCCGCCGATCCGCGGCGCCGGGCCCAGGCGCAGCGGCTGCTGGGCAGGCTTCGTGGCCACCGTTGACCGGGTTCGGCGCGATCCCCTCAGGACGGACGTGCGTGGCGCACGCCCCCGGGAAAGAGGAAGGGCAACGGTGGAAGGAAGTTCCTCGCTCCGAGCAGTGGGCTGGGCCCGCTCGCTGCCGCTGTCCAGCGAAGTGAAGGCAGCCCGGGACTGGGCACGTGATCATCTCAGGACACTGGGGTGGACCGCCTCCGCTCCGCAGACGGTGGACGCCATACTGCTGACGGTCTCCGAACTGGTCACCAACGCGCACGTGCACGCGCACAGCAGCGCCCAGTTGGTCATGACCTGGGACGAACAGTGTCTGCACATCAGCGTTCATGACGGTTCGAGCGATCCGCCGACACCCCGCACGGCGAGCACCGAGCGCCTGGGCGGACGCGGCATGTTCCTCGTGGACGCCCTGGCCGACGAGTGGGAGTTCCGGCCCTGCCGCCACGGCAAGTCCGTCATCGCCTGCTTTCGATCGCCCGCGGACACCGCGGACGGGCATGCGGGCCGGCGCCCGGACGACACGGAGAACCACACCCCTGGGCCGCACGTCACCCGCGAGCCGTGAGACACGCAGGAACCGCGCCTGGCCGAGCCGGTTCCCGGACGTCCGGGAACCGGCTCGGCATGACGGGTCTCGGCAGTGCCCCTACTGTCCGAAACCGTAGGCGAACAGGTGGTCGGTGCCCGTCGAACCCGTCACCGGCAGCGTGATCGACGCCACCTGCTTCGACGGATCCAGCGCGACCTTCGTGGCGAAGACGTAGGTCTTCACGCCGTCCCGGCCTCCGCTGCCGGTGTCGCGGTAGGCCGTCGTGACGGCCGTGGTGTCACCCGCGATCGGCTTGCTGGAGCCGCCGTTGAGCGTCCAGTCCGAGAACCCGACCGTCGCCTTCGACGTGGTGCCGTCCGTGTAGGTGACGGTCACGGTGCCCGAGACACCGTCGGTCGGCGCGTTGGTCGCCGCGCCCAGCAGACCCAGCGAGGCACCCGACGTACCGGCCGGCATCGGGATGGTCTGGCCGGCCATCTCCAGGTTGTCCAGCCGGCCGGAGGTCACCGTCGGCCAGGTGTACGAGATGCCGTCGACGGTGAGGGTCGAGCCGCTCGTGACGCCCGCCGCCGACAGCGCGTTCTGGGAGTACGCCCAGCCGCCGTTGTCGAAGCCGCCGGAGAAGGTGGCTCCGTCGGGATAGACGCCCTCGTTGGTGTTGTACGGCCACAGCGCCCCGGCCTTGGCGACGGCGACGCGGAGGGTCGCCCCACTCAGGGTCGCGCCGGTGCCGTGGTCGGTCAGCGCGAAGGTCACCGGGTAGGTCCCCTCGCTCGTGCCCGCCGTCACATGGACCTTCGTCTCGGCGCTGCCCGCGGCGGGCACGGTCAGCGAGCCGGACGCCGGATCCGCGGTGACGCCGGTGGGCGCCGTGGCCTTCCAGTCGACCGTGACGGCCTGGCTGCCGAGGTTGGTCAGATCCATGGTGGCGTCACCGGAGGCGCCGGGCTGGAGCACCAGCCCGTCGCTGGAGGGGCCGGTCGCGGCGAGCACCCGGTTGCCGCCCGTGGTGTCCGACGGCGGTGCCGCCGACGGGTCCGACGCCCAGGAGGTGTTGGGCTGGGTGCCGAGCGTGAAGTCGAGGCTGCCCGCCCCCTTGAACTGCCCGTAGGTCAGCCACGCGTTTTTCCATGCCTTGCCCTTGACGTTCAGGGACTGCACGTAGGGCGCGTTGGGCGCGGCCTGCGGTGCGTTGATCCGGACGGTCTTGCCGCCCGCGAGGGTCGCCTGGGCCACCGGGAAGACCGGGCTGCCGAGCGCCAGGGTGTCCGTGCCCGGGGTCTCGGGGTACATGCCGAGCTCGGACCAGACGTACCAGGAGCTCATGGCGCCGAGGTCGTCGTTACCGAAGGAGCCGACGGGAGCGTTGAAGTACAGGTCCTGCTGGGCCTGGCGGACCGCCGCCTGGGTCTTCCACGGCCGGCCCGTGTAGTCGTACTCCCAGGGGATCTCCACGCTGGGCTCGTTGCTGAGGTCGGCGTCGCTGTTGCCGGGGTTGGTGATGTTGTCGAGCAGGCTGTCCAGGTAGGACGAGTACGCCTGGTCACCGCCGCGTGCCTGGATGAGCTGCTTGAGGTTGAAGGGGACCATCGGCGTGTACTGGGCGGAGGTGCCCTCCACGAAGCCGTTGGAGGTGCCGGGGGTGAAGCCGCCCGCGAACTGGCCGTCCTTGTTCTTGGCCTGCAGGTAGCCGGTCTGCGGGTTGAAGACGTTCATCCAGTCCTGGGCGCGGGTGGCGAACTTCGTGTAGACGTCCGTCCTGCCCAGGGACTTGGCGAACGCGGCCAGCGCGTAGTCGGCGGAGTCGTACTCCAGCTGCGTGGAGACGGGGCCGTAGAAGTTGCAGCAGCCGTAGTCGTTCTCGTCCAGCGGGAGATAGCCCTTGGCGTCCCGTACCGACTCCCCCGGGCGGTCGTTGTTGGGGACGGTGGCCTCGTGCTGGAGGGCGGCGAGGGCCTTGCCGGTGTCGAAGTCCGTGGCGCCGAAGGCGTATGCGTCGGTGATGATGCCGGCGGCCGGGTCACCGACCATCACATAGCTCTCGCCGTTGTTCGAGGCCCACTTGGGCAGCAGACCCGTCTGGTCGTAGCCGTTGAGCATCGAGGTGACGACATCGCCGGCCACCTTGGGCTCGACCATCGCCATCAGCTGGGTCTGGGAGCGGTAGGTGTCCCAGCCGGAGTAGTTGGCGTACTGGGCCTGCTGGCCCTTGGCCAGCTTGTGGACCTGGTTGTCCATGCCCATGTACTGGCCGTTGGCGTCCGAGAAGACGTTCGGGTGCAGCAGCGCGTGGTAGAGCGCGGTGTAGAACTGCGTCTGCTGGTTGGCGGTGCCGCCGCCGATCTGGAGCTTGTTCAGCACGGCGTTCCAGGCCTTGTGGTTGGCCTGTTCGACGGTGTCGAGGTTCCAGGTCCTGATCTCGGAGGCGAGGTTGGACGCCGCGTTGGCGTCACTCGTGTACGAGATGCCGACCTTCGCGTTCACCGTGGGGTTGGCGGAGGTGTCGAAGGTGAGGTACATGCCGTTCGCGCCCGTGGTGGGGGGCTGGGCGGCGTCGGCCGTGGCCGAGGAGCGGGGGGCGGTGCCGGCGCTGGGCGTCGGGGACGGCGTGCCGGACGTCTTGGCGGTGCTCCCGTGGAGGGTGGGGGCGGGCTTCGCCGGGACGGTGAAGTGCTTCTCCTTCAGCGGCGCTGTCCTGGCCGCCTGCGGGGTCTGCCGGACCTTGCCCGCCTTGAGCGACGTCGCGTCGGGGTTGATGGTGCTGCCGACCCAGGTGCCGCTCTCGGTGAACGGCTGGTCGAACTTGATGTCGAAGTGCAGCGTGTACCTGTTGTTGGCGCCGCAGAAGTGACCGCTGTCGATCGCGCCGCTGATCTCCTTGTCGCTCACCACCTGGACGCGGGTTCCGTCCACCTGGGTGGAGCCGCCGCTGAGCTTGAACAACAGGTTCGCCTGTTGGCCCGCCGGGAAGGTGAAGCGGCCCAGGCCGGCCCGGGTGGTGTCGGTCAGCTCGGTCTTGACGCCGCTCGCGTCGGTGACCCGGTAGTAGCCGATGCCGGCCTGCTCGTCGCCGTGGCTGAAGCCGACGGAGGTGTCGCCCAGGCTGCCCGACAGGGCGCCGGTCACCGGCAGGATCGGCAGGTCGCCGGCGACGGGGCAGCCGGGGCCGGAGACGTGAGTGAGGCTGTAGCCGGAGATCTTGCTGTCGTTGTACTCGTAGCCGCCGCCGTCGGGGCGGTGGGGCGAGGTGTCGGGGCCCCACTGCACCATGCCGGCCGGCATGTCGGGGCCGGGGAAGGTGTCCACGGCACCGGACGTGCCGATGAGGGGATTGACCAGGGACGCGGGATCCTTCACGAAGGCCGGCGTCGCGGTGCCCGCGGCATGGGCGCTCTCCATGGCCGTGAGCGGGAGGGCCGCCATGCCCAGGACGCAGAGAACCGCCATCCGTTGGCGGAGTCTTCTTCGGTCGCGTGGTGCAGCTGAACGTCGGGGTCTCACCATCGGTTGCCTCCGCAGCAGTTCGTGCTCGCACATCGGTCGCCGGCGCCGCGAGAACGCGGCGCCGGCGACAGGCAACGGTTCCGGCCAACCGGCCTGACAACGTTGCCATTCACGAGTGTCGAGTGAAACGCCTGCGCTTGCGGCATGTCAACGAGGCCAACACGAGTTTCTGGGTCAGGAGTTGGCAAATACGTCGGCGCAAAAGCCGGACGACGCCCCGGCCTGGGCCTAATCCCTGGCGTCGTAGGCCCGGCGGGCCCGCTCGACATGTTCCAGGTTGGGCGACCACTCGGAGAGTGCCGCGAACAACGGCGCCAGACTGCGGCCGAGTTCGGAGATCTGCGAGCCGGTGAGCTTCGTCGAGCAGAGCCGTTCGGAGGCCAGGGCGGCGATGGTGCGTTTCATGCCCGAACCCGTCGTGGAACGCACCCTCGACATCCTCGGCGCACCCTCAGCCGGTCTGCGCCGGGTCAGCCCGGACGTCGAGCGGCTCCTGGGCCGCCCGCCCCGCGCCTTCGCCCAGTGGGCGGCCGGCAACATCGCGGCCTTCCGGTGACGCGCGGCCGGCGATCCGACCGCCGGCGCGCATGAGTTCGGCCGTGCCGGGCAATCGGGTGACATGGCCTTGCCGCACCGTTCCCCCGTGGTGCGGCAAGGCCCTTCTCGGATTCAGCGCATACGCGGCTGAGCGGACGGCGTCGAGTGCTCGACCCGCGGGCGGCGCGACGCGGCGCCGTACAACTCCTTCGACGTGGAGATCAGTTCCTGCTGCTCCTCGCGCGAGCCGACCATGGGCCGGGATCCGTTCAGCGGCACCTGCGCCGTCTCGGGCAGGAACTTGACGGTCACCAGGCCGATCGCGCCCGCCAGCATCAGGTAGTACGCGGGCATCAGGTCGTCGCCGGTGAGGTTGACCAGCGCCTCGGTCACCAGCGGGGTCGTACCGCCGAAGGCCGCGACCGCGATGTTGAAGCCGATCCCCATGGCCGCGTAGCGCACGGCGGTCGGGAAGAGGGCCGGCAAGGTGGCGGCGCTCGGTGCGGCGAAACAGGCCAGCAGCGTGGAGAGGATCAGCACGCCTAGGATCGGCGGCCAGGTCCCGTGCATCTTGATGAGCTGGAAGGACGGAACCGCCAGCACGATCATCGCGGCCGCGGAGACACCATAGACGGGCCGTCGTCCGATCCGGTCGCTGAAGCGGCCGATGAAGGTGATCAGCAGGACGATCCACACCATGCCGATCAGCACCAGCAGATCGGCCGAACCGCCGGACCGGTGCAGGGTCTCCGTCTGATAGGTCGGCAGGAACCCGGTCACCATGTAGTTGGTGACGTTGTACAGCAGCACCAGACCCATGCAGATCAGCAGCGGCCGCCAGTGCCGCGTGACGATGGCCTTGAACTCGCTGCCGGCCGACTCCTGGGCAAGACCCTTCTCGTGCTCGTCCAGTTGCTGCTGGAACGCGGGCGACTCCTCCAGCTTCAGCCGCATGTACAGACCGATCACACCCAACGGGCCCGCGATCAGGAACGGCACGCGCCAGCCCCAGCCGAGCATCTGATCGTCGCTCAGCGCGAGGTTCAGCAGCGTGACCAGGGCGGAGCCGAGGGCGTATCCGACGAAAGTGCCGAAGTCAAGCCAGCTGGAGAGGAATCCGCGCCGCCGGTCGGGTGAGTACTCGGCGACGAACGTGGTCGCGCCGCCGTACTCGCCCCCGGTGGAGAACCCCTGCACCATGCGGGCCAGGAGCAGCAGGATCGGCGCGGCGATGCCGATCGTCGCGTAGCTGGGGATGAGGCCGATGGCGAACGTGCCGACCGCCATCATGATCATGGTGGTGGCGAGCACCTTCTGCCGGCCGAGGCGGTCACCGAGCGGTCCGAAGACGAGCCCGCCCAGGGGCCGTACGACGAACGCCGCGGCGAAGGTGGCGAACGAGGAGACGACTTGGGCTCCCGGGGACGCGCCGGGGAAGAAGACCTTGCCGATGGTCGCGGCCAGGTAGCTGTAGACGCCGAAATCGAACCATTCCATGCAGTTGCCGAGCGCGGAGGCGCCGACCGCGCGCCGCAGCAGAGGGGGTTCGACCACCTGCACATCGTCGGGACGGAAGGCCCGCTTGTTCCGCCTCAGTCGGCGGGCGAGTTCGTCGCGGACCTGTCGGGGCAGTTCCGCGACCGTCTTCCGCCTTGTCACCGGACCCGCTTCGGACGCTTCGTCGGGCAGGGCCTCGGCCACGCTGTCACCTTCTTCCGGGCCGTACTTTTCGCGGCAGCGAATGCGGCGGGGAGAGTGAGGGCGCCGCACACCCCGCTGTTGCCCCTGATCACGCGTGTCACACGCACCTCGTCTGCGATCGCAACGAAGATGACCGCTGTGTGAAGATGCGTCGCCCCTCGCGATTTCCTCGCGGAAGCCGGGTATCGGATTGTCCTCAGTCCCGACAAGGCGGTGCCATGCGATCGTCCAGACCACACCCTCGTTTCGTGGAGTTGCGGCCCCACGCCCCGGCCGCCGGCGGAGGGTTGGAGCAGTTGCAGCTGGCCCGGCTCCGACGCGCTCTCGCCGCGCGCTCCACCATCCATATGGCGGAAGGCGCGCTGGTCGTTCTCGGGCCGCTGCCGATCGAGGACGCCGGGGAGGTCCTGGCCGACGTCGCCCTTCGTCTCGGCGTCGACGCGCTGGTGGTGGCCCACCATGTGCTGAACCTGGTCCAGGGAGTGGACGTACCGCGGTCCGTGGCCGACGCACTGCGGCACGTGCTGGCGCGTCGGCGGGCATGACGGCCGGACTCGACCGGCCCGGGGCCTTCGGAGATGGTTCTCGGCGGCGAGAACCCACGGCCCTGGACCGGCCGACGGCTCAGCCGGCCAGCGCTCAGCCGGCGGAGTCGATGCCCGTGACGGCTGCCGGTCCCAGCGGGGCGCTGCCCTCGTCCAGGCCTACGGCGTTCAGCGCGGACTCCGCGTAGCTTCGGGCCGCCCGTTCGGCCTCGGGAGCGCTGTCCGCGTCGATCCTGAGCCGGACGGTGAAGGTGCCGTCGTCGTTGACGGTGAGGGCGTCGAGATCTTCCTCGTTCCCCATGTGGGTCTGGTGCGGGTCCACTGGCCGCAGGGCCCGGGCGAGCTCGCTCTGCGTCTCCTGCCCTGCTGCGCCGGTGAACGTCCCCGGCACCGAGATGACGTACGTCGTCATGGCGTTCCTCCCTCGGTTCCCCCCTCGACTACCCCGGTTCACCGCCAAGATCCCGGCCGACATCACAGCGGTCCTTTGTCACCCACGGGCTGCGGCGGAGGTTCACCGAAACGGACGGAGATCTTCTCGAATCCTTTGAACGACTCGGCGTTCGCGTAGAAGCGGTAGGCGCGCAGGTCGCCGGCCGCGAGGTGGACGTGGTCGGTGAAGGGCGTCATCAGGCTGCGCGGCCACAGCCGCAGGTGTCGCACGGCGATGACCTCCGCCGTGGCCAGGTAGACCACCGCGGCCAGGTAGATCCAGGCGAGCAGTCCGAGGACGATCCCGAACATGCCGTACGTCGCCGTGGCACCCCGCAGCACATGCCCGATGTAGTACGAGCCTCCCCACTGCAGTACCTGCCAGGCGCATGCCGCCGCCAGAGCCGGGCCGCGCATCGAGCGCAGCGGCAGTCGACGCCGGGTCATGAGGCGGAAGCTCAGCAGGAGCAGGGCGGCGTCGACGACGACGCCCGCCACGCCGACGGCGATACGCAGGCCGATCGCCAGGTGCGTGCCGAAGGCGCCCGTCGCGGATTCCGCGGCCGACAGCGCCGTGGTCACGCCGAGTCCGGCCGCGAGGAGCAGGAGGAAGTACAGGCCCCTCAGGCGCGAGCGCAGCGGATCGGGCCGGGCGTGCCGCGGCACCGCGAAGATCTTGTTCAGGGCGTGCTGGACGGCTTGGGAGACGCCGAGAGCGCCGTAGACGCTGCCCGTGACACCTACCGCCACGGCGGCACCGCTGCCGTGGAAGGAGTGGATGTTGTGGCCGAGCTGGTCGCCGATCACCGGGAACTCACCGAGCGCCGAGTGGAGCACGGAGTGCTGCAGCTGAGGATTGCCGTGCAGGGCGGCGCTGAGGATCGCCACCAGGAACAGCAGCAGCGGGAAGAGGGAGACGAAGCCGTAGTACGCCAGGAGCGCGGCCAGGTACGTGGCCTGGTCGTCGAAGAACTTGTACACGACCGCGAGCGGCATGCCCGCGCGCCGGTGGCGTCGCTGGTATCGGTCCAGTCGGGCCAGCACGTCCATGTGCCCTCCCACCCCGTCGCGGGCGGACCCGCCCCTCGGCGGGCACCGTAGCATTCCTCTGCCCCGTCCGGCTGCGTTGTCACACTCGGGGCCGCTGCCTCGTCGTAGTGCCGGGACACCGTCCGAGACAGTGCGAAGGAGAGACCCATGCCGGTGACCGAGACAGAGAACAACAGGGCGCTGCTCGACCGCTTCCACTCGGCCGTCAACAGCCACGACCCGGCCACGATCGCCAGGGCCATCGACGAGTTCGTCGCGCCTGACGTGGACTTCCGCACGCCGGTGCCGATGGACGTGACGGGGACACAGGCCCTGAAGCGGGTGTGGGAGGTGCTTCTGCGCGCGTATCCCGACATTCACGTAGCGCTGGAGGAGACGATCGCGCAGGGCGACAAGGTCGTCGCCCGGAACACGGTGACCGGGACCCACCTCGGCGACTACCAGGGCCTGGCGCCCACCGGCAGGTCCGTCACCTACAGCGAGATCTTCATCTTCCGCTTCGACGGCGGACGCATCGCCGAGATCCGGGGCGTCGTCGACGTGCTCGCGCAGCTTCGGCAACTCGGCGCCGCGGAGGTTCCGGCATGAGAACTGCGGTCACGGATATGGACAGACCTTGATCCCACTCGTAGCGTGACCTCTGGTCCGGACCAACGGGTTCCGGCTTGCCCTCCGCCCCGGGCGGGGAGGGGAGCCAAACGCAGAGGAAGTGGGAGACATGCCGAACAAGTACCAACTGACCGGAGGATTATCGGCCGCCTGCGCATTACTGCTGGCCGCACCGGGTGCCGCGCACGCCGAGGTCGAGCCGGGGGGCTGGACCTCCGAATCGCCCTCCTACACCGTTCAGGAACGCGGATGCGGCCAGGTCGACGGCCTGACCTTCAAGCTGCCCTGTTCCACCGGCAGCGGCGACCAGCGCGCCGAGCGCCGCTACGCCACGTACAGCGGCGGCACCCACCAGTTCGAGGGATACTTCCGCATCACCAGCATGAGCGGCACCCGCATCAGCCTCAAGCAGACGTTCAACGACACCAGCGGACACGCCGGCCCCTACTTCATGCTGGCGGTCGAACGCGGCGGCAGGCTCTACGACGTACACGACGGCGACACGATCGCGAACGTCGCCACGATCGGCACCACCGTCCGTGTCAACACCGTGCACCAGGTCGGCAAGGAGCACCGGACCTACATCAACGGCTCCCTCAAACACACGGACGACAGCCCCGGCGGCAGCTTCTACGACAAGATCGGCGCCTACCGCACCGGCAGCGGGAGCGGGCCGGCGACCGTCGTGTGGAGCGACGTGAAGTTCTGGAAGAAATGAACGGCCTCGTCCTGGTCCGTACGCTGGCGGTGGCGCTCCTCGTCACCGCCGGTGTCACCGCCTGCTCCTCCCCCAATGCCGACACTTCCCCATCGCACGGTACGGCGACGAAGGCGCGCCCCGCCTCCGACCGTGGCCGCACCGAGCTCACCGGGGCGCTGGCCTCGCCCGTGGACGTCGTACTGACCTGGACGGGCGAGGAGCCCGGCGCCGCCGGGCATGTCGTCGAGTTCGCGACGGACCCGAAAGGGCCCTACACCATCCTCGGCTACCTGCCGCCGGGCCGGAACAGCTACCACCACCCCGACCTCATGCCGCACACACCCTTCTACTACCGTGTCCGCCCCTACTACGGCCCGGCGTCCCGACCGATCGAAGTCGACCTGCCCGACAGCGCCCGAACCCCGCGTGAGCGGACGCGCGACCCCTCCTGGGCCACTCCGCACACCCTTCGTGGCCAACCGGGCACCACCGCCTCGATCCGCCGTACGTCCGGCACCGACGCGGCCGCGCCGACCGATCTGCGGGCCGCCGTCATCCAGGCCAACGGCATCCGGTTCACCTGGCACGATCACGCCGACGACGAACAGGGCTACCTGCTGGAGGACCGACCGCAAGGCAGGCACGGCTTCCTCCCCGTCGCCGCGCTGGACCCCGACGTCACCTCCTTCGGTCTGATCACCCTGCCCAGCGAGAAACAGGCGTCGTACCGGGTGCGGCCCTACTACTTCGGGCAGCGCTCCAACGTGGTGCGCTTCCTGACCGGCACGCCCCCGGACGACCACCGATAGGTCCCGCGTCTCGTGTTCTAGGGCGAGGGCTCCGCGGACCGGCCGGCCCGGCGGGTGAAACGCCGCAGCCCCCGTCGCGTGGGCTTGAGGGGTTTGTCCTCGGGGGCGACCGGGACCCGGCCCGGGGTCAGGGCCGGCGTCGAGGCCGGGGACGGAACGGACTGGCTGCCTCGTTCGAGCCGGCTCCGCACCGCCTGCGCCATCGCCTGATGCGACGGTTCCAGCAGCAGTCCCTCGGCGGACAGGCGCTCCCACATGTGCAGCAACTCCTGTCCCCGGGTGGCCACCTGACGGTCGTCCTCCAGCCGTTGCCACGCCGCCGTCGCGCGGGCCACCTCGGGCGCCGCCCGGTTCAGGTCGGTGCGGCAACGGATGCGGGCGACGGTCAGCGCCAGGACGGTGGAGAGCATGTAGTCGCCCCGCAGATAGGCGAGGTAGGCCTCGATCGCCCGTGCCTCCAGCGAGAGTTCGTCCTCCGCGCCCCTGCGCAGCGTGAGGTGCTCCCGCAGTGCCCTGGCGAGGACGTACGCCGCGTGCATCTCCTCGCGCTGCGCGTGCTGGATGATCCGCTCGACCCGGGCCAGCGGAGGGAACGCCTCCTCCTCGGCGGCGGTACGTTCGTGCCCCGGCGGCAGATCCTCCTCGTCGCCGATGGTCCGGCTCGAGCCGTCGGGGTACACCCGAAGACGTGCCACCTGCTGCACGGTGCGGTCGATGACCGTGGCCGCCACCGGGGCCCCCAGGGTGCGGGCGAACATGGCGATGGCGTCGAGGATCGCCTCGTTGGGCTGTCGCGTACCGGCCATCTCCAGCAGATGGCCGTTGACCACCGTCGACCCGTCCTCGGCCACATAGGCGTCGAGGCGGATCAGCGGCGGTGCGCTGAGCGCGGGCAGGTTCCCCTGGCCACGGGGTGTCAGTGACTGGGACATCCGCTCAGGCTCCGGGGCGCACGACACCGAGGACGGGCATGGAGGCGGCCGGCGCGGTCGTGACCGTGCGTCCGGGCCGCGGGGCGTGGACGATCTGCCCGCCTCCGATGTACATGGCCACGTGGGTGGCGTCGCTGAAGTAGATGATCAGGTCTCCGGGCTGCGCGGAAGACAGGCTGACCCGGGTCAGTCCCTGCCACTGCGCCTGCGAGGTACGGGGTATGGGGTGGCCGGCGGCCGCCCACGCCGTCGAGGTGAGTCCCGAGCAGTCGTACGAGGACGGGCCCACGGCACCCCACACGTACGGTTTGCCGATCTGCGCCATGGCGAAGTCGACCGCCTTCGCGGCCGCTCCGGTCGCCTTGGTCCTGCCGCCGGAGGAATCGGGGCCCGTCCACTCGGACTTGGCCTTCTGCGTCTCCTCCTTCTCCAACTGGTCGAGCTTGCGGGTCTGGTCCTTCTTCAGTCCCGCCTCGATCCGCTCGGCCGCGGCGATCTTCTCCTCGATCTTCTGTTTCGCGGCGGCCTTGTCGGCGCGGCTGCTCCTCAGCTCTCGCAGCTTCCGGGCGGCGGCGTCGGTCTGCCGACTCAGTTCGGCTCGGGCTGTTTTCTGGCTCTCGGAGACGTTGACCAGGTTCCGCAAGGCCTGGCGGGCCTGGGACGCCTCGTCCAGTGCCTGGTCGGGATGATCGCCGAGCAGTAGCTGGATACCCGTGGCATCCAGGTCTCCCCCGCGGTACTGGGTCCGGGCGGCCGCGCCGGCGAGGTCGTGCAGGTCGTCGACCCGGCTCTTCGTGCGGGTCAGGTCCTTGCGGAGCGAGTTCAGCCGCTTCGTCTGCTCGCTGGCCTTCTCGTCGGCGGTGTTGTACGCCTCGGTGGCCACCTCCGCCGCGCGGTAGAGGCCGTTCAGCTCGGTGTGGATGTCCTCGATCGACTTGTCGTTCTGCGGGTCGGGTTCACTCGGGGCCGCGTAACTCGGGCTCGGTAACAGGGTGATCGCACAGACGAGGGCCGCTGACGCGGCCCGGCTCCGCAGCTGTCTGCCGCCGGTCGACACGTTCATCAACTCCATGTTCAGAGGTCGCGTGCAGGCGGCTCAGACGGACGACACGCCCCTCGCGATCCCCAACCAGGTTCCTGCGCGGGGCCGTTCGAGCCTCGAACACATTACCTTCCCCAGGAACTCTGACCTCGTGGATCCCCGGCGTGTCAGCCTTCCCCATGGCGAGAATGCGTCGAGCCGCCGTACCGGCAGGTGACCGGTGTCGACGGCTCTTCGCGCACTGCGGTTCCCGGGGGACAACCCCCATCACCCGGTACGGGAACGGCGACCGTACAACTAATGAACGTTCACTGATGAAGAGGGTGTCACGGGGGTAAGCGAGGGGCTCGGGGGCGTCGAACTCGGCGCAGATGAGCCATCGTTGGCGGTGGGCGTCGGCGAGGAAGTGGGCGTGCTCGTGACCGGCGTCGCCGGGGCTTGGCTCGCCGAAGGTGACGCGGTACTCGGCGCCGCGGCCGGGGACGGGCTGTTCGCGGGGCTGCTCGACGGCGGCGTCTGGCCGAGCGGTACGAGCACGGCGTCGGTCACCAGACCTTCCGCGCCCGTCGTGAGACCGACGGGGTTCGCGACGCCTAGGAGCCGGTCGCAGCCGAGGTTGGTGAAGGACTGGTTCGCCCGCGAGGCCAGGAATCCGAAGAGGTTCGGGGCCGTTCCCGGGTCGGGTGAGGGCGCGTTCGTGAAGAGCGCCTTGTCCTTGAAAACGCGCTGGACTCCGGCGGGGTCGCCGAAGAGGGTGCTACAGAAGGCCTTTCCGTCGCCGCCGTGGCCGGCGCCGATCGGGGGCATGTCGACCCCGGCGCGATAGCGGTCGGTCTTGCGGACGCTGGTGTGGTCGTCGACGAGCGTCATGGGGTCGTTCTCCGGGACGAGCGCGATCGGGGCCCGCTGACGGGCCGCTGCGGACAGCTCGTCCAGGGGCAGGGCCGAGGAGGCCTGGCCGTCGCTGGACTGGTTGGGGGCGGTGAACGGGGTGCAGCCCAGGGCGGGGTCGATGAAGTGGGTCAGCAGGAGGTTGTCGCTGCCGTTGGTCAGGTCCGTGAACGACGCGCCGCCCGACTGCGCGGCCTTGCGCAGGGCCGCCCTGCTCGCGGCGTTGTTCTGGGCGATGCGGCCCTGTGCGTCGGCGAGGTAGTGGGTGACCACGTTGTCGCTTCCGTCCTGGTCCACGACCGAGAAGTCCCGGGTGGTCGGACAGGGCCGCCCGTCCCTGGCGGTTCCGAGCGCGGGGATCCGGATGTGCTTCTTGGCCGTCTGGGCGTTGGCGGCGCGGAAGAAGGCGGGGGCGTTGCAGTAGGCGAACTGGCCGAAAACGGATCCGGGCACGCCGTTGACGCACCTGCCCTGGGCGAGGCTGCCGCCGCTCGGCTTGAGGGTGAGCTGGTCGCCGTTGAAGCCGAACCACACGCCGACCGTTGATCCCTTCGGGACGGTGGGCCGGACGGTGGGTGCGGCCGGCCTCGTCCCCTTGTCGATCACCAGCGGGTCATAGACGGTCAGTTTGCCGCTTCTGGTGACGATGGCCGCTTCGACGAAGGCCGCCTGGTCGGGATTGGCCTCGTGGCAGGGGCCCTTGCCGGGGTCCGTGGCGACGAGCTTGTAGGGCGTGGCCAGGCCGCGGGCGGTGAGCGGGTGGCCGGGCACCACCAGCGTGCAGTTCGGATCGGGCGCGGCGTCCTGCGCCGGTTGCGAGGCCGGCTTCCCACCGGCCTGCGCCTGCTGGTGGTGGCCGGCGCCCGCCGCGAACACCGATCCGGCTACGACGGCCAGGATCACCGGCCCACCTATGACGGCGAGCGACCACTTCGACCGGGCTCTGCGCCGGGCGTGCTCACGCCGTGCGGTATGCGGTGACTGTATCGGGTTCTTCGAGGGCACTGGCCTGCTCCTTGCGTTCCGGATCGGGCGCCAGAGACGTTAACAGCGGCCTGCTGGACAACTCGCAGCACTTTGCCAACGAAATTCCTGCTCATAATGATCAACAGGTATTCGACTGCGGCTCGATTGCATCAGTGAGTAAAGTGTTTGAGCTGGTGCCGTCGGAGGCTTTCATGAGCGACCCGATGCGGAAAGGAGCACAAGATTTGCAAAGGCATACTTTCGTTGCCCGGATTCATTTCCTTCCGCCGAACGCCTCCTTCCGGATCACGTCGAGAATGCGGGGAACGCCTTCCGTGGTGCGGACATCGACGAATGCACGCGGATGAAGGTCACCGGTCGCCTCACGCAGGAGCGCGTCGCCCAGGTCCGCGCGCGAGGTGAACCGGCCGGGCAGGCGGGAGGTGGCGACCCGGTAGTCGCTGACGGCTTCCGCGTCGAAGAGGCCCGCGGGCCGGATGACCGTCCATGCGCGGCCGCTGTCGCACACGATCCGCTCCATGCGTCGCATGTCGTCGTACACCGTGCGTCCGACGGTGCGCGCGATGAGGGGTTCGAGCACCTTGCGGAAGAAGAAGGTCTCGCCGGGTGCGGGCACGTCGAAGAGTACGGTCGAGCTCACGCAGACCAGGCGCCGGACGCCGTGCTTCGTCATGGCCTGGGTGATGTGGGTGATGCCGTCCGAGTACACGCTGACCGGATCACGGGTGTACGGCGTCCCGAGCACCGAGATCACCGCCTCCTGCCCCTCCACCGCCCGCTCGACGGCGACGGGGTCGAGTACGTCCGCGCCGCGGACCCGCACGGACGGATGACTCAGCGGGAAGTCCGCCGGGTGCCGGGTGACCGCGGTGACGGTGTGCCCTTCGGTGAGCGCCTGCTCGGTCACCTGCCGCCCGGTCGGTCCGTTCGCACCGAATATGACGATATTCACGTTCGTTCCCCTTTCCTCTCACCTGAGAGGAGTTCGGGGCGGCGAATGTGACGTCCCGGCGGGTCAGGCTTCCGGAGCGAGGCAGGCCGGACGGGGGCCGGCCGTCGGAGGCGGGTCGGCGAGGCAGGCGGCGGCGCGTTCCGGGCCGACGAAGGGGGCCAGGACGGAGTACGTCAGGCCGGGCAGCAGGGCGGGCAGTTCGGCGGTCCGGCCGGCCGCGATCCGCCGGTATATCGCGGAGTAGACCCCGCCGACGACCATGTCGATCAACTCCTCGATAGGGACCGGGAGTTCGAGTTCGGGCAGGTCGGTGAAGAAGTGCCGGAAGCGGGCCAGGAGCGCTTCGCGCGCCTCCCGGCCGGCGGGGCCGACCGCGTCGATCTCCACGATGGCCATGGCGGCGAATGCGGGTGCCCCGGCGAGGATTCCGAGCAGCGCGCCGAGCCCGGCGCGTACCCGGTTGGGCCAGTCCGCGGCCTGGGCGTGCGCCTCCTCCATGGCGGAGAAGACCAGGGAGGTGCCGTGGTGGTGGGCGGCGAGGAAGGCGTCCTCCTTGCCCTTGAACAGTTCGTAGAAGACCGGCCGGGTCACGCCCGCCGCCGTACAGATGTCGCTGACCCGGGTGCGGGCGTAGCCGACCTGGGCGACGGTGCGGACGAAACCGTCCAGGAGCCGGTCACGCTGGTTGGCGGCGACCACCTCGGGCGCGGCACGACGCGGTCCCCGCCGCAGCGAGCGCTCGGGGTCGCGTCCCGTGCGGGTACCGGGCAGCACCAGCGCGGGCGGCACCGACGGCGCTTCTGCCATGCCACGTCCTTCCTCGCGAACTTCCGTGCACCACCTTGACGTTGAATACCCGTCAGGTTTACAACCTTCACAGGTTTTCCACTCGCGCGGACCTGCGGTGCAGACCGCTGGAGCCGTCAGTCTCACGCACCCGCAAGGCCGCAACAAGAGGCCCGGCACTCCTACGCCGGGTCAGCACCCGCACCGGTCCGCCGCTCCCTCCCTCCGGGAGCTGCCATGCGCGGGTCGTCGCCTCCGCATCCCCATGGCGGAGGCGACGACCCGCTCTCTTCGCCACCCCCCAGTACCAGAGGACCTGCCATGCGCAGACACACCGTCGTCGCCATAGCCGCCACCGCCGCCCTCGCGGGCCTGACGTTCCTCCCGGCCACCGCCGCCTCCGCGGACAGCGCCGTGCTCACCTACGGCAGCGCGGGCGGCAACGCCGTCGCCGTCGGCGATGTCATCACCGGCTCACTGGCCGGCGGCACCAAGGCCTCCCTCGCCACCAGCAGCGGCGGCAGCTCCGGTATCACCTGCACCGGCTCGACGCTCACCGCCACCGTGACCGACAACCCGGCCGCCCCGGGCACCGCCACCGAGTCCGCGACGGCCCAGACCTTCACCGGCTGCACCAGCAACGTCTTCGGCGTCACCGGGGTGCGCAGCATCACCGTCAACGGCCTGCCCTACACCACCTCCGCCGCCTCCGACGGCAGCGTCACCGTGACCCCGGCCGCGGGCGGCAGCATCCAGACCACGGTGGTCCTCTCCACCCTGCTGGGCTCCGTCACCTGCGTCTACCAGGCCCCCAGCCTCTCCGCGGTGAGCTCCAACGGCACCAACAGCCTGACCTTCACCAACCAGCCCTTCAGCAAGGTCTCCGGGTCCGGGCTGTGCAACGCCAACGGCTACTTCTCGGCCTCCTACGCCCCCCTGGTCGACAGCAGCGTCAGCGGCTCCCCCGCCATCTACACCAACTGACCGAGGTCGAGGGGGGGGGGCCGGCCGGGGGGGCGGCGGCCCCCCCCCGCCCGCGGGGAGAAAGTCAGACACCCCCACATGGGGAGTGGAAACCTGTGTAAAACACACACATG
>NZ_JBEXXQ010000010.1:10060-171401 GCF_040630525.1 Streptomyces sp. NPDC005799 | reverse complement strand
ACTACTACCCCCAGCCCCGGCGGGGGGGGGGGCGCGGGGGGCGGGCCCGCCCCCCCCCTCCGACGACCGCGGTCATGAACGTCTCACGCCACCTGCGCGCCCGTCCCGCCCTGCTCGGCCACCTCGGCGGTCACGTCGACCGTCTGCACCGCCAGGGCGCGGCCACCCGGACCTGTATGCCGAAGTCGCCGCAGTCCATGACGACCTTCGCCCGGGCCTGCTGCGGTGAGACACTCGCCCCGCCGCTCTGCGCGTCGTTCGGGTGGCGACACCGTTCACGTCCCCCGTGCCCGTCGCGTCGAGTCGCCGGAGATCGATCTCCATCCAGCTGTTGCCCTGGGGAGGCACTCATAGAGGACCCGGTCGACGATCCGCTGCTCGAGCTGCCGGCACCCGCCTCGACGGTCGTGGACAACTTGATGCGGGCCGTCTTCGCCTGCGTGGTCTTCTTGTTGGTCGCCTGCCCGGCCTGCGCCGGTGACTGACCGGCCTGTCCCGAGGAGGAAGCCTCCTGGCCACTCGCCTTGGTCCCCCCGGCTGCCCCACCCGGTGCCCACTACACGCGCGGGCGCTCACATCCCGGGCGTCAAAGGGCGCTCATCCGTCGTGCCGACCCGGAGGCCCGGGAACGCGTCCCAGGCCCCCGGCACGCAGCCGCGTCACCGCAGGGAACGCTCCAGCCGCTCCGCCACCAGCTTCACGAAACGCGCCGGCTCCTTCGGCCGCCCGCCCTCCGCGAGGACGGCCAGGCCGTGCAACAGGTCGGCGGATTCGGCGAGTTCGCTCCGGTCCTCGCTTGCCTGGAACGCCTGGTTCATCCCCTGCACGAGCGGATGAGTCGGATTGAGTTCGAGGATCCGCTTCGTCGGCGGCACCTCCTGGCCCATCGCCCGGTACATCTCCTCCAGCGCGGGGGTCAGATCGTGGGCGTCGGAGACGACACAGGCCGGGGACACCGTCAGCCGCGCCGACAGCCGGACGTCCTTCACGTCGTCCTCCAGTTGCCCCTTCATCCAGCCCAGCAGCCCCGCGTACTCCTCGGCCTGCTTCTCCCGCTCCTTCTCGGCCTGCTCCTCGCCCTGTCCGTCGAGGTCGATCTCCCCCTTGGCGACGGACCGCAGCCGCTTGCCCTCGAACTCACCGACGGCGTCGACCCACACCTCGTCGACGGGGTCGGTCAGCAGCAGCACCTCGACACCGCGGGCGCGGAACGCCTCCATGTGCGGGGAACTCTCCAGCCTCTGCCGCGACTCGCCGGTCAGGTAGTAGATGTCGTCCTGACCGTCCTTCATCCGCTCCACGTACTCCTGGAGCGTGGTCGCCCCGTCCTCGGCGTGCGTGCTGGCGAACGATGCCACGGCGAGCAGGGCGTCGCGGTTGTCGGGATCGCCGAACAGTCCCTCCTTCAGCACGGCGCCGAACTCCCGCCAGAACGTGGCGTACTTCTCGGGAGCGTTGGCCTTCATCTCCTTGACCGAGGACAGCACCTTCTTCGTCAGCCGGCGCTGGATCATCCGGATGTGCCGGTCCTGCTGGAGGATCTCGCGGGAGACGTTGAGCGAGAGGTCCTGCGCGTCGACGACCCCCTTGACGAAACGGAGGTACGGCGGCAGCAGCGCCTCGCAGTCGTCCATGATCAGCACCCGCTTGACGTACAACTGCAGACCGCGCCGGAAGTCCCGGGTGAACAGGTCGTGCGGAGCGTGCTCCGGCAGGAACAGCAGGGCCTGATACTCGAAGGTGCCCTCGGCCTGGAGGCGAATCGTCTCCAGGGGGTCGCGCCAGTCATGACTGACGTGCTTGTACAGCTCGTGGTACTCGTCCTCGGAGACCTCGTCCTTCGAACGGGCCCACAGCGCCTTCATCGAGTTCAGCGTCTCGGGCTCGGACCTGTCCTCACCGTCGTCATCCGCCGGCCTCGGCACAAGCCGGATCGGCCAGGTGATGAAGTCCGAGTACCGCTTGACGATCTCCTTGATCTTCCACACCGAGGTGTAGTCGTGCAGCTGGTTCTCGGGATCGGCCGGCTTGAGGTGGAGGGTGACGGCGGTCCCCTGCGGCACGTCCTCCACGGTCTCCAGGGTGTACGTCCCCTCACCGCGCGACGACCAGCGCGTACCGGTGCTCTCCCCCGCGTGCCGGGTCACCAGGGTCATCTCGTCGGCCACCATGAAGCCGGAGTAGAAGCCGACGCCGAACTGCCCGATGAGCCCCTCGGCGCCCGCCGCGTCCTGGGCCTCCTTGAGCTCCTTCAGGAAAGCGGCCGTACCCGAGTTGGCGATGGTGCCGATGAGCCGGCCGACCTCGTCGTACGACATTCCGATGCCATTGTCCCGGACGGTGAGCGTGCGCGCGTCCGGGTCGACCTCGATCTCGATGTGCGGGTCGCTGGTGTCCGCCCCGAGGCTGTCGTCCCGCAGCGCGGCCAGACGCAGCTTGTCCAGCGCGTCGGAGGCGTTGGAGACCAATTCCCTCAGGAAGACGTCCTTGTTCGAGTAGACCGAGTGAATCATCAGCTGCAGCAGCTGACGGGCCTCAACCTGGAACTCAAACGTTTCGGTCGGCATGGTTCGCGTATCCCTCGCAGGTCCCTGGTCACCGATGCGGGCGAGAGTCACTGTGACGCGCCCCGGCCCGGAGTCCAGGAATCCCGGACCGGGTCGTCCGGCCCTTCCGATGTCTTCCTGACCGTCCTGTCGGGCCGTCCACGCGCTCGGCGACTCCACCCATCCGACGGCGACGATTCGGCGTCCTTCGGGAAGGATCTTACGTCGGGCAGCTGCCACGGTCCTGCCCCGCGCCGCCGCGCCACTACCGGCGGATCCGGCAATCTCTGGTCCTGGGAATGGAAACGGTCAGGGGAGCTTCCACCGCGCCTTCGGCGCGGACTCGCTTGTCATCGGACGGTTCTATCGGGGACGCGGACCGTGCGCAAGATCGAGGTGACCAGGAGAGAGCGCGTGAGTGGCCGAATCCCGGATCCGCGGGCCAGTTTCGTCGCACTCGATCTCGAAACCCCAGGTCAGTGGGCTGCTGCCGTTCGTGTCGTCCATGATTGTGCCGATGGCCACAGCGAGGGGGATCCGCGGTGGCGCATACTGAACCATGACCAAATCCGCGTCACCGAAGCGTCATCTGCCCACCAGCCCCTTCAAAGCCCCGGTCGCACCAGCTCCGAAGCACTTCGCCGTGGGTGACCAGGTCACGCACGACATGTACGGCCTCGGCCGGGTCATCGGCATCGAGGACGGCATCGCGGCGCTCGTGGACTTCGGCTCGGCGCAAATGCGGATCCTGAGCCCGTACGCGAAGATGACCAAGCTCTAGCACTGCTCTAGCACCGTTCTGCACCCCGGTCGCGGCCCGCCTGGCACCATCGTCGTCGACGTGTACAGGCGGGGTGGAGCGGGTTGACCTGCCCAGCCACCGTATCCTGCTCCCGGCCGTCCGAATCCGCGCGTCGTCGCGGCGGCAGCGGTCCAGGGGGCGATGCGTGACGGGGGAGGACGTGCGTGCAGCCACTCGATGCCACGGATCCGGGCATGGTCGGCGGTTTTCCGTTGCTGGCGCGGCTCGGTGCGGGAGGAATGGGGCGGGTGTATCTGGCCCGTACCCCGGCCGGACGTCCACTCGCCGTCAAGACCATCCTCCCGGACGTCGCCGCCACGGCGGACTTCGAGCAGCGCTTCGCCCGCGAGATCCGCAACAGTGACCGGGTCCGCTCGCCATGGACCGTGTCCGTGGTGGACTTCAGCCCTCCGGGGCACCGCCCGCCCTGGCTGGCGACCGAGTACGTCGCCGCGCCGTCCCTCGCCGACCGGGTCACCACACACGGCCCGCTTCCCGCCCCCACCCTGCTGGCGCTCGCCGGGGAACTGGCCGCGGCCCTGGCGGCCGTACACGCCTGCGATCTGACCCATCGGGACGTCAAGCCGTCCAACGTACTGCTCGCGCGCGAGCGGCCGATGCTCATCGACTTCGGGATCGCCCGCGCCACCGACGACTCCCGGCACACCCGCACCGGCGGGGTGATCGGCTCCCCCGGTTACCTCGCACCCGAACAGGCGTTGCGCGGAGCCGCCGGCGCGCCCGGGGACGTCTTCTCCCTCGGTGCCGTGCTCGTGTTCGCGGCCACTGGCCATGGACCCTTCGAGCAACCGGGCAAGGAAATGTCCGCCGCATCCCTGATGTACCGGATCGTCCATGAGGCGCCTCGCCTCGACGGGGTCCCCGGTGAACTGCTCCCCGTCGTACGCCGATGCCTGGCCAAGGACCCGGACCAGCGGCCCGTCGGCGCCGAACTCGCCGCCCTGCTGCCCCGGTTGGCGGCGGACGCCGGGTGGCAGTCGAGTCTGCCCTCCGGACTCGCCGAGGACATCGCGGCCCGTGCGGTTCAGGCCGGTGAGCTGATCGCCGCGGCAGCGGCCGCTCCCCCTCACGGGGCCGTTTCGGTTTCCGGCGGTCAAGGCCCCGTACTTCCCGCGTCACAGCCGTCCCTGGCCCCCGCCCCGAGCAGCCCCGGAGCCTTCGGGCCGCCGCCCGCCCTCGTCGGGTTCCCTCCGTACGTCCCGGCGCCCGACGGACGGGCCACCACGTCCCGCAGGCGCGGACCGTGGATCATCGGCGTCGTGGCCGTCGCAGTCGCCGCGGCGCTGACGGCCGTGCTGCTGAATGCGTTCGGCGATACGAACGACGGGTCCGGTGGCACGGGCGGGAACGGTGGCTCGGCGGTGTCGCCCACCGTTTCCACCGCCTCCGAACGTCTGTCGGCGACATGGGCGGGCGTGTGGACCGGTTCCGGACCCGGCACCCCGGACGCCGACGGGCGACTCCAGCCCCGTACCACCTCGTTCAAGGTCACCCTGACCCTTCACACGGCGGCCCGTGGAGACCTCGCCGGCAAACAGGTCAGCAACGTCACCGAGGCCGGCACCGGACGCGAGGTCGGCTGCGCCGAAGCCCTCGAACTGCGCGGTGTCCAGGGCACGACGGCCACTTTCGAGGCGGTCACCAGCCACCCCACCGACCGGTCGGCCGACACCCTGCTGTGCGAGAAGGGGCATGTCTACGTCGTCCGTCTCACCGACGCCGACACCATCGCCCTCGGCGACGAAGGTGCCCAGTCCGCGGGCGCCCCCTCCGAACTGCACCGCAGCCGCAGCTGAGTTCAAAGGCGGCCCAGGTTTCTGGTTGAATTCCACGGCATCGCGGTCAGAGCCTCCAGACCGCCTCCAACTGTCCGAAGGACCTCCCATGGCTGACGGATTCGGCGTCGTGGTCGGTGCCGGCACCCTGCGTTCCGAGAGCGGGGACTCGATCCGTTTTCCGCATCGCTGGACGCCGGAAGGGGTCAGCGTCGAGGCCGACTTCACGGGGGCGCATCTGCTGCATCTGGCGGCCGCCGGGTGCGTCCTGAACGACCTGTACCGCGAGGCGGAGGGCATGGGGATCGCGCTGGACGGTGTGCGCGTCAGCGCGACCGGCGGTTTCGACAGCGGTAGTTGGGCGTCCACGGGGATCAGCTATGCGGTCACGCTCGACTCGGCCGCGCCCCGCGCCGACCAGGACCGGCTGATCGAGCACGTGGACACCGTCGCCGAGATCCCCAAGGCGATCCGTGCAGGCGCTCGCGTCACCCGCAGCGCCGACCGGTGACCGGCTCCCTCACGTCTCCCGCACCGGCGCGTAGACGTCGGCCTCCAGGCCGAACGTCCAGGCGACGCCCGCCCTGGCCGTCCGCGTCGACGGCGGAACGCGCAGCCAGTAGGTCCGCCGGGTGCCGTCGGGTTCCGGGGTGGAATTGAGCACCTCGACCATCACCACCGGCTCGTCGTCGGGCAGTTCGATGCGCCAGAGCGTCCCGGTCTCGTCCCGGTGCACCGGGCGGGCCCCGGAATCGGCGAGGTAGCGGTCGTAGCCGTAGTACTCCAGCATCACCCGGCGCAGCTCGGCGTTCTCCTCGGCACGGATGCGTTCCGGTGTCAGGGTGGGCAGTTCGGCTATGAACGTGGGCGGTACGGGCATGCCGCGCCAGGCGTGCAGGGCGAAGCCGTCGGGGTAGGCGAGGGCCGGGCCGTCGCCGTTGTCGAGGCGGCCCGCCTCGTCGCGGTGGAGGGCCTCGGGCCGTTCCGACGCCACGACGATGCGAGCGAAGGGCCACCACCAGCCCGCGCTGCGGCACACCTCGGCCAGGGCGCCGAGCGGGCCGTCGTGTGTCGGGAACGCGGCGAGCCAGGGGGCGTCGTGCTGGCCGAGCACGGCGTCCAGCAGGAGCAGGCGGACCTCGGCCGCTTCCTTGCCGGTGTCGCGGCCCACCAGGTCCTCCAGGACGCCGGTGCCGATCCGGTCGACGAGAGGCTGGGTGGAGGCCCACAGGCGTGCGCCGGTCGCCGCCCAGTGCGCGGCCCAGCCCTCGGCGCCGAGTTCGGCGTGCAGCCGACGTCTCTCCAGCGCCCAGGGAGCGGTGCGCAGCGCTTCGCGCACGCTGGGGCCCCGGCCGGTGAGCTGTCGTATCAGCGTCACGGCCGCGCGCGGGGAGTCGGCCCACATCACCTGCTCCGGCTCGGGCAGTCCCGCCTCCCGGTAGGCCCGCCGGATGCCGTGCTCGGCGGTCACGCGGTCGGCGGGAGCGGTCGCGGAGGCGTACGCGCGCCACGTCGACAGGTCGTGGCCGGTGCTCGCCCGGGTCAGGGGCTCTTCGGTGTCCGTGCTGTTCATGTGCTGTGCTCCTCTGCGCTGTTCAGTCGGCGACGACGCGGACGGACCCGGGCACGTATTCCCGCTGTCTGATCACCCGGTACCAGCCCTTGGGCAGCGCGATCGCGGCGTGTTCCTCGTGCACCACCCGGCCGCCCTGGGGTAGATGCAGCAGCAGCGGGCCGAACGGCCCCGGCTCCCGAACCAGTTCGCCCGGCCCCACGACCGCGTGGGCGTGGCCGGTGACCTCGCCCAGCGCCAGCACGAGGCGGCCCCGCCCGTCCCGTCGCTCCCTGGGCGCGTGGGCCACATGCGCCGGAACCGCCTCCTGCGTCACCGGCACGATCAGCACGTCTCCCTGCCTGAACACGGCATTCCCCTCACCGCCGGGTGCACCACGCACCGGCCTCCTGACCAAGACCGTAGGGGCCGCCACTGACAACGCCCCCGAATCCCGCCCCACCGAGGGGGGTTGTCAGTGGCTGTTGGTAGAACTGCCGACATCACATCCCGCGCACTCGTTCTCCTCAGGAGCGGCCGAATGACCATCCACGACCATCTCGACGCGTTGTACCGGCTGCCCGCGCACACCTTTCCCGGTCCCGCCGCGCCGACGGACGTACTGCCCGACGCGGACTCCGTGGCCTGGCGGATCACGTCGGACGTGTACGACGCCGACGAGGACTGGGAGGACGCCTTCGCCCGTTTCTGTGCCGCCGTGGACACCACCCGGGTGCGGGCCCTGATCGTGGGCGCCTGGCAGGAGGCGTACGACACCGACCCCTCCCCCGTGATCGCCGCCCTGCTCGGGGCGCGGGACCGCTTCCCCGCGCTGCGCGCGCTGTTCCTCGGGGACATGGTGATGGAGGAGTGCGAGATCTCCTGGATCAACCAGACGGACGTCAGTGGGCTGTTGACGGGTTTTCCGGCGCTGGAGGAGTTCGGTGTGCGGGGTGGATCGGGGCTGGGGTTCACCGCCCTGAGCCATGGTTCGCTGCGCCGGCTGGTCGTGGAGACGGGCGGGTTGCCCGCCGCGGTGGTGCGCGGGGTCGGCGCCAGTGATCTGCCCGCGCTGGAGCACCTGGACCTGTGGCTGGGCACTCCCGACTACGGCGGTGACAGCGAGGTCGGCGACCTGGAGGGCATCCTGTCCGGCGCGCGGTTGCCGCGTCTGCGTCATCTGGCCCTGCGCAACAGCGAGATGCAGGACGCGGTGGCCGCGGCCGTCGCCGCCGCTCCCGTCGTCGCCCGCCTGGAGGTGCTGGATTTGTCCATGGGCGTGCTGACCGACGAGGGCGCCGGTGCCCTGCTCGGCGGACAGCCGCTCACCCACCTCAAGAAGCTCGACCTCCACCATCACTACCTGAGCGAGCCCTTCGTGGAGCGGGTCCGCCGGACGCTGGTGTCGGCGGGCGTGGAGGTCGATCTCGACCGCGGTGACGCGGACGAGGACACCGAGGACGACGGCACGGTCTGGCGCTATGTCGCCGTGGGCGAGTGAGTGCCCGCTTGGTGAGCCGGGCAGCGACTCTGCCGCGTTTCGCCGTGGTCGGGAACCCGGGCAACCGGCGGGTTTCCCTCTTCGCCGACGCGGTGCGTGCGGCCGGCCTGTCCGAGCCGCGTCGTGTGCCGTGGGCGGACGTCCTGCGCGAGGGGGGTGCGGACTTCGACGCGGACGACATCGTGCGCGTCGACTCTCCCGGCGAGGATCCAGAGGTCGACCGTCTGTTGCGGGGAGTGTCCGATCCCACTCGGGTGGAGGGGTCGGCGCGTTGGTACGCGGGGCTGATCGCCGCGTTGCGGTCGCTGCGCGGTGGTGTCCGGCTGGACGATCCCGACGAGCTCGCGGTGCTGTTCGACAAGCGCCGTTGTCACGCCGTACTGGATGCGGCGGGGGTCTTGGTGCCGTTCTCGCCGACGTCAGGGCTGGAGGGCGCGGCGGTGCGGGACTGGGACGATGTGCGGACGCTGATGCGGGAGCACCGTATGCCGCGGCTGTTCGTCAAGCCCGCTCACGGGTCGTCCGCTTCCGGGGTTCTGGCCGTGGAGGCGGGCGGGGGCGGGCGGATCCGGGCGACGACCTCGGTGGAGCTCGCCGCGGACGGCCGTCTGTACAACTCCCTCAGGGTGCGGCGGTACGAGCGCGAGCGGGACATCGCCGTCGTCGTCAACACGCTGGCGCCCGAGGGGCTGCATCTCGAGCGCTGGGTGCCCAAGGCCTCCCTGCAGGGACGCGCGGCGGATCTGAGGGTGGTCGTGGTCGCCGGCCGGGCCACCCACGCGGTGGTCCGCACCAGTCGCACACCGCTGACCAACCTCCATCTCGGGGGCAGCCGGGGCGACCTGGAGGCCGCCCGCGAGGCCGTGGAGGCGTCGGGGGGCCGTTGGGGGGACGTGCTGGAGGTGTGCGAGCGGGCGGCGGCCTGTTTTCCGCGCACGCTGTGCGTCGGCGTCGATCTGCTGCCGGCCGTCGGGTGGCGCAGAGCCTTCGTCGGCGAGGTCAACGCCTTCGGCGATCTGCTGCCCCGGCTGACCGGTCTGCCCGGCAGTGGCGCCGAAGGACTGGACACCTACGCCGCGCAGGTGGCGGCCGCCCTGCTCATCCACACGCGGCCCGCACCGCCCGTACAGAACAGGAACAGCGCATGTCCGAGCCCGACATGAACGAGATCGTCGGCCGCGACGACCTCCTCCTCGTCACCCTCGACACACTCCGCCACGACGTGGCCGTCGAGCTGGCGGCCGAGGGCCGTATCCCCAACCTGGTCCGTCATCTTCCGGGCGGCGCCTGGGAGAAGCGCCACGCGCCCGGCAGCTTCACCTACGCCTCCCATCAGGCGATCTTCGCGGGTTTCCTGCCGACCCCGGCCTCACCGGGGCCGCATCCGCGGCTGTTCGCGGCGAGCTTCGCCGGCAGCGAGACCACCGCCGACGGCACCTTCGTCTACGACACCCCCGACCTGGTGTCCGGGCTGGCCAAGGCGGGCTATCACACCGTGTGCGTCGGGGGCGTCGGTTTCTTCAACAAGCAGGGCCCGCTCGGCTCGGTCCTGCCCGGCCTCTTCGACGAGTCACACTGGGAGACCGGCTTCGGCGTCACCTCGCCCCGGTCCTTCGAGAACCAGATCGCCGGAGCCGAGCGGATCGTTTCCCAACTCCCCGCAGAGCAGCGGCTGTTCCTCTTCGTGAACGTCTCCGCCCTGCACCAGCCGAACTGGTTCCACCTGCCCGGCGCGACCCGCGAGGCCGGGGACAGTCGCGCCACGCACGCCGCCGCGCTGGAGTACGTCGACCGGCACATCGGCCGCCTCTTCGCCGCCGCGAGCTCCCGGCGCCGCTGTTTCGCGATCGTCTGCTCCGACCACGGCACCGCCTACGGCGACGACGGCTACACCGGCCACCGCCTCGGCCACGAGTCCGTGTGGACCGTGCCCTACGCCCAGTTCTTCCTCGACCCCGCCGAGGCCGCCCGATGACCACAGCGCAGCTCACCAGTCCCTACCAGCACTACGTGTACGCCTATCCGCACAAGACCGCCTACCGCCCTCTGCCCGACCGGCCCGCGCTGCGGTCGCTGTGGGCGGGCGAGGACAAGAGCGCTCTCTCCCTCTATCTGCACATACCGTTCTGCGAGGTGCGCTGCGGCTTCTGCAACCTGTTCACGCGCATCGGCGCGCCCGACGGGTTGACCGGCGCCTACCTGGACGCCCTGGAGCGGCAGGCCCACGCGGTGCGCGAGGCACTCGGCGACACGAGCGAGGCGCGCTTCGCCACCGCGGCCTTCGGCGGCGGCACGCCCACCTTCCTGACCGCGGCCGAACTCGCGCGATTGTGCGACATCGCCGAGCGGCGCATGGGCGCCGATCTGCGGGCGATCCCGCTGTCCGTCGAGGCCTCGCCCGCCACGGCCACCGCCGACCGTCTCGCCGTGCTGGCGGAGCGCGGCACGACCCGACTGAGCCTGGGCGTGCAGAGCTTCGTCGACGCCGAGGCCCGGGCCGCCGTACGCCCGCAGCGCCGCGCCGACGTCGAGGCCGCGCTGGGCCGCGTCCGGAACGCCGGCATCCCGGTCCTCAACATCGACCTCATCTACGGCATCGACGGCCAGAGCGAGCCGAGTTGGCGGCACTCACTGGACGCGGCCCTGGCCTGGCGTCCGGAGGAGCTGTACCTCTATCCGCTCTACGTCCGCCCCCTGACCGGTCTCGACCGCCACCGCGGCGGGTCGGGCACCGACCCGGCCTGGGACGAGCAGCGGCTGCGCCTGTACCGCGCGGGCCGCGACCATCTCCTGGCGCAGGGGTACGTCCAGCAGTCCATGCGGATGTTCCGCCGCGCGGACGCTCCGCCGCAGGGTGCCGACGACTACGCCTGCCAGACCGACGGCATGATCGGCCTCGGGTGCGGGGCGCGTTCGTACACCCGGGGGCTGCACTACTCCTTCGACTACGCGGTGGGCATGCACGAGATCCGCGGCATCATCGACGACTACGTCCGCGCCGCCGACTTCGCCCACGCCGAGGTCGGCTACCGGATGGACGCCCACGAGGCCCGTCGACGGCATCTCCTGCAGTCCCTGTTGCAGGCGGAGGGCCTGGAGGTCGCCGACTACCGTGCGCGGTTCGGGAGTTCTCCCGGCGACGACTTCACCGCCGAGATCGAGGGGCTGGCCGAGCGTGGCTGGCTGGCCGACTGCGGGTCCGCGCGCCTGCGTCTGAGTCCGGAGGGGCTCGCCCACTCCGACGCGATCGGCCCGCGGTTGTTCTCGCCTGCCGTGCGGGCCGCGATGGCCGCGTACGAGAGGAAGTGACCGTCCGTCCATGGACCTGACGATCCTTTATCGGGGGCCGCTCGCCTCCTGTGACTACGACTGCCCCTACTGCCCGTTCGCCAAGCGGCGCGATTCGACCGCGCAACTGCGTGCCGACCGGGCCGCGCTGGAGCGTTTCGCGGACTGGGCCGCCGCCCGGAGCGGTGATCGTCTGTCGCTGCTGTTCACTCCGTGGGGTGAGGGTCTGGTGCGCTCCTGGTACCGGCAGACCCTCGTGCGGCTGTCCCGTCTGCCGCACCTCCGCCGGGTCGCCATCCAGACCAACCTCAGCTGCCGCACCGACTGGCTCGCGGACGCCGATCTGGACACCCTGGCCCTGTGGTGCACCTACCACCCCGGGCAGACGCCGTACGACCGCTTTCTCGGAAAGTGCGGTGAACTCGCCGACCGGGGCGTCCGTTTCAGCGTCGGTGTGGTGGGGGTGCCCGAGCATCTGGAGGCCGCCCGCCGTCTGCGGGCCGACCTGCCCGGCCATGTCTATCTGTGGGTCAACGCGGCCGAGGGGCACACCTATCAGGACGCCGAGGCCGACCGGTGGACCGCGCTCGATCCCCTGTTCCCCTACAGCCGCCACCCGCACGCCAGCGCCGGCCTGCCCTGCCGTACCGGTGAGTCCGTGATCTCGGTCGACGGCGAGGGCACCGTGCGGCGCTGCCATTTCGTCCGTGCCGAACTGGGCAATCTCTACGACGGCGCCTACCGCGCCGCCCTGAGTCCCCGGCCGTGTCCGCTGGCCGTGTGCGACTGCCACATCGGCTATGTGCATCTGGAGACGCTGCCCCTGTACGACGTGTTCGCCGGCGGGGTTCTGGAGCGGATCCCGGCCGCGGTGCCGCACGGGTCAGGGTGAGCGTGTGCACGACCACCCGGCGGGGCTCCCGCCCTCCGGGGCGGCCAGTGCGGTGGCCAGTTCCTCGGTGGCGTCGACCAGTTCGGCGTCCGGTTCGCTCAGCAGTCGCGGGATGGCGTCGCTGTGGGCGCGGACGGCCCGGCGGGCGGCGTGCTCCCAGGCGATGTGGTCGCCGTGGCGGTGGCGCAGTTTGGGGTAGGCGGCGGCCGTGGTCTCCCACTGGCGGGCGCCGGCGATGTTGCGGAGCAGGTGCAGGATCTGGGCGCGGCAGGTGACCTGGGGGCGCTGGGCGAGGTCCCACAGGAACGGGACGGTGACGGCGGTGGCCTGGTCGACGAGGAAGCCGTGGCGGCAGATGCGGTTGCGCAGGCCCGCCAGCGCGGTGTGGGCGGCGCCGGCGTCGCCCGAGGCCAGGGCGGCGAGCAGGTAGGGGATGGCTGCGGCGGACCCGGTGGTGTCCTTGATCTCGCGCCATGGCACCCGTGTGACGTCGCCGAGGGTGGCGGGCGGCTGGTCGTTCCGAATGGTGGCGTTCATCGCTTCGGGCTGTCGCCGTCTCCCCCGTCCAGGATGCGGCGCCGTGTGGGCAGCATGGCCCAGACGGTCTTGCCCATGAGGGCTCGGCGGGTCCAGCCCCAGTGTTCGGACAGGGCGTCGACGATGCGCAGGCCGCGGCCGTTCTCGTCCAGGTCGTCGGAGGCCGGCCGACACGTCGGTACGGCGCTGTCGGGATCGCTGACGGCGCAGACGAGGTGACTGGTGCGCAGGGTCAGCCTGAGCCACACCTCGTGCTCGGCGGCGGGGTCGGGCCGGGCGTGGGTGAGGGCGTTGGCGACGAGTTCGGAGACGATGCTCAGCGCGTCGTCACGGCAGTGGTCCAACCGCCAGTGGCCGAGCGTGTGTTCGGTGAAGGCGCGGGCCTGGGCGCTTCCCCTGCCGGTGCCGGACAGGCACAGGGCGGCGGTGCGGGGAGCGCGGCGCGCGGGTGCGGCCAGGAGCGGGGGGAGGTCCTCCGAGCGCGCGGGCGGGCCGAACAGGGCTGCTGGGTGCGCGGGCGACGACACAGCACCTCCTGAGAGGACGACAGGACGGGCGCCAGCGGGGGCGGTTGACGCCCTGGTTATTATCCACGCTGAGAGCAGGTTCGTGCAATTTCACGGAAAATTGCATGCGTTGAACGATGCAGCCGCCGCCACGGGCGGCCCTCCACCGGTGAGGTGGCAGGGCGCTGATGTGGCGCAACACGAGCAAGGAGAGTGCCGTGCCGTCAGTTCCTAACGGGGTGCGGGCCAGTGCGCTGGGCGTGGACTGGATCAAGAGCCGTCACAGCAACGCCGAGGGCAACTGCGTGGAGGTCGCCGCCTTGCCCGAAGGGGGCGTCGCCGTGCGCAACTCCCGCGACCCGCACGGGCCCGCGCTGGTCTACACACCGGCCGAGGTGGCCGCCTTCATCGCCGGCGCGAAGGACGGGGAGTTCGACCACCTCGTATGATCCCGCGGTCTCCCGGACGCCACTTCCGGCGACACGGGCGCCGAGAGGTGGAACAGTGCGATAATGCGCCCTGTTGTCGTCTGCGTACCGGGAGTCAGGATGTCGTCCGAGTCACCGCGCGTCTCCCGCCTCGAACCGTATCTCGACCGCACCGAACCGGCCCCTACCCTGCTGAAGATGCTGGTCGGCGTGCAGTTGGCGGGTTTCCGCGAGGATGTCGGCCTCTCCCAGGAACAGGCCGCTCGAGCCGTGGGGTTCAGCCCGGCGAAGTTGTCGCGCATCGAGGCGGGCAAGGGACGTCGGCCACCCACCGAGGATGATGTCCGGGCGCTGCTGGAGCTGTACAAGACGGACGACCACGAGACGTCCGTCCTGCTGCAGCTGCTGCGGCGCGCCGGGGAACCGGGGTGGTGGCAGCGCTTCGACAAGCGTCTGATGCCCGAGTGGTTCGACCGGCTCGTCGGACTGCAGGAGGCGGCCGAGGCGATCCGTACCTTCGAGATCCAGTACGTTCCCGGACTGCTGCAGACCCCGGCCTACACCCGTGCCGTGGTGGAACGCGGCCTGCCCTCGGCGCCGGCCCGCGAGGTGGAGCGGCGGGTGGAACTGCGCACGCGGCGACGCGAGTTGCTGCAGCGCTCGGACCCGCCCCAGCTGTGGGCGGTCGTCGACGAGTCGGTGCTGTGGCGTGTGCTGGGCAGCCGCGAGGTGATGCGGGAACAGCTCGAGTACCTGGTCAAGATGGCGCAACTCCCCCACGTGACCGTGCAGATCGTCCCCCTGGACGTGACGAACGCCTCCGCACCGGCCATCCCCGTCACCTATCTGCGCTTCGGCGGCTTCGAACTGCCGGACGTGGTCTACCTCGAGCACATCAGGAGCGCGACGTTCCTGGAGGACCGCGACGAGACGGAGGAGTACCGGGTGACCCTCGACCGACTGGCGGACGAGGCCCTCAACCCCCGCGAGTCCCTGACCCTCCTGCGGGAGACGGCCGAAGTGCGGTACGGGGCCCGGTGACCCGGGCCGCCGCTACCGGAGGCGGCCCACCCCGCCGAACTCGATCCACTCCTGGGTGAGCTGACGCGGCGCCACCTCGTTGTCCGGCCGCCAGGTGGAGACCTCCACCAGGCCCGGCTCCAGGACGTCCATCCCCTCGAACCACTCGGCGACGTCCTTCTCCTGGCGCACCCGCCCCCAGTGGCCCTGGGTCGCCTGGTCCATGAAGTTCGTGACGAACTCCCGCACTTCGGCGTCCTCGCTCACCAGCTGGCACATCACCAGGTAGCTGCCGGGGACGAGCCGTTCGGCCACCCGGCCCACCACCGCCAGCGGACCGTCGGTGTCGCTGTCGGGGATGCAGTGGAAGACCGAGTTGAACAGCACGGCCACCGGCTGCGAGAAGTCGATCAGCCGCTCGGTGTCGGGATGGGAGAAGATCGTGTCGGTGTCGCGCAGGTCCGCCTGTATGACGGCGGTGCGGTCGTTCTGGTCCAGCAGGGCACGGCCGTGCACCAGGACCATCGGGTCATTGTCGACGTAGACCACCCGCGTCTCGGGATCGACCCGCTGCGCGACCTGGTGCACGTTGTTCTGCGTGGGCAGACCGGAGCCGTGGTCGAGGAACTGGCGCACGCCGTACTCCTGCGCCAGCGTCCGCACCACCCGCTGCAGAAAGCGCCGGTTGTTCTGCGCCAGCGCGCGCGTGCTCGGGACGACCTTGTCGAGTTCCTCGCAGGCGGCCCGGTCCACGGCGTAGTTGTCCTTGCCGCCCAGATAGTGGTCGTACATGCGCGCGGCCGTGGGCACCGTCGCATCGATCTTCGTGGACAACTGCTTCCCGGACTCCATCGTCTCCCCCACTCCCGCACGGACCCGGCGCACCCGAACGCCAGGCAATACATCCTAGGGACACCGCACTTGAGCCACCAAGCACTTGATCGAAGTACCCGTAACAGTGCTGTGCCCGGCCGTCGGACGCACCGTTAGAGTGAACGGTCCATGCCACACGACCCGTACTCGTTCATGGAGGCCACACCCGGTGAAGGAGCTCAGGTGACCCTGCGCGAGGACGATCCCCGGTCGGTGGGGGGATACCGGATCGAGGCGCGCATCGGGACCGGCGGCATGGGTGTCGTCTACCTCGGGCGGTCGGTGTCGGGACGGGCCGTCGCCATCAAGGTGATCCACGCCCGGTACGCGGACGACGCCGAGTTCCGGGCCCGGTTCCGGCAGGAGGTCGCGGCGGCCCGGCAGGTCAGCGGGGCGTTCACCGCGCCGGTCGTGGACGCCGATCCGGAGGCGGCCCGGCCGTGGATGGCCACCGCCTTCGTCCCCGGACGGACCCTCACCTACCGCGTCGCCGAGTCGGGTCCGCTGGACTGGCCCTCGCTGCGCCGACTGGGCACCGAACTCGCCGAGGCGCTGCGGGAGATCCACCGGGCCGGGGTGGTGCACCGGGATCTCAAGCCCAGCAACGTGCTGCTGCTGGACGCGGACGGCGAGGACGGGGCGGTGCGCGTCATCGACTTCGGCATCTCGCGTGCCGCCGGCAGCGACGTGCGTACCCAGACCGGTGTGGTGATGGGCTCGCCGCCGTTCATGGCCCCCTAGCAGTTCAGCCGGCCGCGCGACGTGGGGCCGGCGGTCGACGTGTTCTCCATGGGCGCGGTGCTCGTGTACGCGGCCACCGGACGCAGCCCCTTCGAGGCGGAGAACGCCTATCTCGCCGCGTACACCACCGTCCACGGCGAGCCCGACCTGGGCCGGCTGCCGCGGCCGCTGCGCCCGCTGGTGACGGCCTGTCTGACGAAGGACCCGGCCGGCAGACCCACCTCCGGCGAGGTACTGAAGGCCCTCGCGGCCCTGCCCGAGGAACTGCCCGACGAGGAGCCCGCCGACCAGCCGTCACCGGGCCCGGTGACCGCGCTCACCGACACGGCGATGGTGCCGGCGCGGGCGAAGCGGCGCGGCAGGCGGATGCGGACCGTGGTCGCGGGAGCGGCGGTCCTCGCCGTCGCGGCCACGGCCGTCACCGCCTCCGTGCTCGCCTCGAGCGACACGTCCGACCGAGCCGTCGTACGGGCCGCCCATCCGTCGGCTTCGACACCGGCCGGCTGGAAACCGTGGCACAACGCGCTCGAGTCGGACGACAAGACGATGGACATGAAGCCCGCGTGCACACCGGACGCGCTCGGTGTCTTCTGCTCCTCCCCGCAGGTCGCGCTGATGCGGCTGAGTCCCGCCACCGGCCGGGTGGACTGGACGAGGCCCATGAGCGAGAAGAAGGTCAGCAGCTTCTCGCTGAGCGAGCCCGTCGTGCACGACGGCGTGGTCTACGTCAACAGCGCCGACCGGTCCGAGGGCCTGGACGCCTACGACGGCCGGACCGGGAAGCGGCTGTGGCACCTGGACGGCCCGCTGGGCGGCTTCTCCGCACTGGGCGGTGTGCTGCTGGTCCGCCTCGACCCCCTCGGAACCTCCCGAACCGCCCGCTACGCGGCCCACGAGCCCCGCACGGGCGCTGAGTTGTGGCGGCGGACGCTGACCGGCAACTCCGCCCAGCCCTTTTACGAGGGCTCCCAAGGTCTGCTCTACGCCGATCTGCGCGGCGGCAGCGGCGGGATCGCCCGTGTCGACGCCCGCACCGGCAGGAATGTGGGCGTCGTCGACGCGCCCAAGGGGGACCTGTGGCTGGCCACGGTGCACGACGGCACGGCCTACTACGCCCGCTGGGAGAACGACAGCGGTGTCTCCGCCGCCTTCTTCATCCAGGACCTGCGCAGCGGGAGGACCCGCCGCATCGACTTCCCCTGGAGCGTCGACCCGGAGGCCCCGCCGCTGGTGCGCGGCGACGCCATGTACATCTTCGACTACGACCACGAGACGCTGCTCGCCCTGGACCTCAGGCACGGCAAGCCGCTGTGGACCAGCGACCGCGACCTGCGCGTCTTCAGTGAACCGTCCCTGCACGACGGCCGGTTGTACGTCACCATGCCGGACACCAGCGTCCTCGCCCTCGACCCGCGCACCGGCCAGGAGATCGGACGCACCGGACGCTCCTTCGACACGACGGGACAGTCCTTCGAGGAACTGTCGCCGAGCGGCGTACCGCCACTGCTGGTCGGCAGCGTGCTGTACGGCGTCAGCGGACCGGGTGTCTTCTCGGTGGGCGACGTCACCCGCCCTGCCGAGCCGTAGCTAGAGGTGGCGGGCGGCGGCCAGGACCGTGGCCGCGGCTCCGGTGCCCAGGACCGCGCCGGCGATGACGTCGCCCGGGTAGTGCACCCCGGTGTGGACGCGCGAGTAGCCCACGGCGACGGCCAGCAGGCCCAGGGGCACCGTCGCGACGGGCAGCGCGGGGCCGACCGCTGCGGCGAAGGCGACGGCCGAGGCGGTGTGCCCGGAGGGGAACGACGCGGACGCGGGCATCGGCACGTGCCGCCCCGGGAACGGCGAGTCCACGGCGCGGTGGGGGCGTGGCCGTCGGACGAGCCGCTTGCCGAGCAGGTTGGCCGTGGCCGAGGCGACGCCGATCGCCGCGACCCCGAGTGCGGCGGCGCGCCGTGTCCGGCCGGGGCTCAGCGCGAGTGCCCCGGCGACGGCGAAGGAGATCTTGGAGTGGTCGGCCGCCGCGGACAGCCGGCGCAGCGCGGAATCCAGCGCGGGTGTGCTGGTGACCGTCACGGCCTCGTACAGCGCCTGGTCGAGGGCGGCGAGATCATGCAGCAGGCCTCGCGGTACACCTTGTTCCCGCGGGGTGCGGTCAGCCATCGCTGTGCTCCTGGTTCTTCTCTCGTGGGTCGGGTGCCCGGTGGAACGCGAGGCGCACGATACGCCGCCAGTCGACGGAGGGTGCGACGTACGGGGCGCCCGGTCTGTGCCTGGGCACACGTACCCGCAGTGCGCCGGGACGTATCGTGCACACGACGGGTGTGGGCAGGGTCAGTGCCTCACCGTCCACGGCCACCGGGATGAGCTCCGCCTCGGACTCGACGACCACACGGCGGGGCGTCAGGGTCGTGATGCCGCTGGCCCGCTCCCCCAGCAGCGCCACCTCGGCGGCCTGGGCCGCGCCCTCCACCCGGACCGCGATCACGCCGAGCCTGCCCGAGTCGAGCCGTTCCCTGCGCGCCCCTCCCAGGGGGTCGGCCCGGGCGTAGGGGTTGTTGCTGACCAGTACCGCCTGCGGAGCCTGAAGTCGCTCCTCGTCGGCATGGGCGGTCAGCTCGGTGCTCGCCTCGCCGGTCAGCAGGTCCGGCAGCTGGTCGAGGGCGGTGGCCGCCTTGGCCTCGCGGTAGTCGGGGCTCTGCACGATGTGCGCGTAGGTGCCGAACGAGGCCGTGTTGACGAACGGCCGGCCCGCCACGTCCCCGAGGTCGACGCGGAGTTCCACCCCGTCGGTGAGCGCGTCCAGGCTGCGCGTGGGGTCGTCGCGGTCGAGACCGAGGTCCAGGGCGAAGTGGTTGCGGGTGCCGGCGGTCACCACCATGAACGGCAGGCCGTGTTCGGCGGCCACACCGGCCACCAGGGCCTGGGTGCCGTCACCGCCGGCCACCCCCAGCAGGTCGGCGCCCTCGGCGACCGCCTGCCGGGCCAGCGCCACCGGGTCCGGAGAGGTGTCCAGGTCGAGCAGGATCACCCGGGCGCCGAGGGCTTCGGCCCGCTCCACCAGCCCGTACTTGCCGACTTTCCCGCCCCCGGAGCGCGGGTTCATGATCAGTACGGGGCGGCGGGGTCTGCGCGTGCTGCGGGAATGCATTCCGTGCGGCTTGCGCTGCCTGCGCAGCGCGCTGCGCGCACAGGCGAGCGCGGCGGTCCAGGCGGCCACGGCCCCCACCGCCACCAGCCACAGGCCCGACACCGCGAAGAGCACCAGAACGGCCATCGGCGCCACGACTGCCAGCAGCGCGCCGACGAAACGGGCGATGCCGCGGTGCGCCAGCGCCCACCAGATACCGGCCCCGGCCAGGGCGAGTCCCACCAGGCCCAGCAGCAGGATCAGCGACTTCCCGGCGCCCGCGACCACGGCGGCCACGGCACCGGCGACGCACACCAGGGAGAGCCGGGCCAGCAGTCGTGCCGAGCCCGGCTCCGCCTCACCTGTCCTTCGAGTCGCGTGCATGATGCGTCGGGCAGTCCCCGGGGTCCATGGTCCGCGTGCTCGACGCCATCGGTCTCCTCGGTGCTCCGGGTGCTGCCCAGCCCTCCTCCCCATGGTGGCCGCGGCCCGCGGCTCCGGCATCCCGGCGATCCGCGGTGCGGACCGTGAGCGTCTACCCCGTGACGCCCGCGTTCAAGTCGTCGGACTTCGCCGCGGCGCGGGTCGGCGCGCCCAGGGCCCAGAACAGGACACCGAGGAGGATGAAGGCGGCCAGCGGAATGGCCTCCGTGAGGAGGTACTTGACGCGCTCGCCGTGGCTCCAGCCGTCCGGGGCGTAGGCGGAGCCGAACCAGTGGTCGCCGGCGCCGGGAGCGATCAGCTGCAGGGTCGCGAACAGGATCAGCACGGTCAGCACGATGCTGATGGCGAGGGGGAAGGGCGCCTTGTAGGGGCGGGGGACGTCGGGGGCCTTGCGGCGCAGGACCGGCAGGGCCGGGAAGATGCCCAGGTAGCTGACGAGCGTGGTGGAGACGGCGAGGCCGAGGACGGCACCGAAGAGCTTCGCGGCGCTGCCCTGGGTGAGCTCGTGGGCCAGGACCAGTACGAGGGTGGAGACCAGGCCGCTGAGGACGTTGACGCGTACCGGGGTACCGAAGCGGCTGGAGATCACGCCGAGGAAGCGGGGAGCCGCGCCGTCGTAGCCGGAGACGGCCAGGGCGCGGTCGGAGCCCATGACCCAGGTGACGCCGGAGGAGAGCACCGTGAGGATGAACATGATCGCGGCCAGGTCGCCGAGCACGGTGCCGGCGCCGCTGAGCGTGACGCTGCCGTCGGCGGAGACGTGGCCGCCGTAGACGGTGAAGACCTGCCGCATCGCGTCGATGAAGCCGCCGAGGCCCGTGACGGCCTTGACCGGCAGCACGAGCAGGATGCCGAGGATCGGCAGGGCGTAGAGCAGGACGGAGAGGACGGCGCTGCGGAAGATGGCGAAGGGGACGTCCTTCTGGGCGTCGGTCATCTCCTCGCCGGCGGTGTTGGGCAGTTCGAATCCGACGTAGTTGAACATCAGGACGGGCACCAGGGCGACGAATCCGGCGTACGTCGGGGAGAAGTCGCCACCCCCGAAGCCGTGCAGGCCGTGCTTGATGCCGTAGACCACGACGGTGAGGGTGAACAGGCCGAGGAGCACGAAGCGGCTCCAGGCGCCGAGGGTGGGGATCCACTTGCCGATGTCGAAGGAGAGGATCGCGGCGAGCACGCCCACCCAGACGAACAGGAGGGTGAAGACGTAGAAGGCCGGGGTGCTCAGGTCCTTTCCGTCGTTGAAGAAGGTGGTGTAGGCCGTGACGGCGGACACGGACAGGGTGCCGCCGAGCCACACCGGGTTGGTGATCCAGTACAGGAAGTTGTTGACGGCTCCGGCGAGGCGTCCGAAGGCACGGCTGGTCCATATGTAGGGGCCGCCCTCCTCGGGGAAGGCGGCACCGAGTTCGGCGGTGAGCAGCGCGGAGGGGATGAAGAAGACGGCGGCCAGCACGAGGAGCCAGGTGAACGCCTCGGCGCCGTTGGAGGCGACGCTGCCGATGGTGTCGACGCCGACGATGGTGCACAGCAGGAAGAAGAGGATGTCGAAACGGCCGAAGTGCTTGCGCAGCTTCTGCCGTTCGGTCTGGGCCGCCGGCGGCGGGGCCGGCTCGAAGGTGGTGGGGCCAGCAGTCACCGGGGCTCCTGTGTGCTCGTACCGACAGGCGAGATTTGGCCAATGATCTGGCGGTATCGGACGGCCCACAAGCGGTCATGGACAACTCTTGACCATCGTTTCTCCGGGTGGACGCACCGGTAACCGCGGCGAAACAGGGGAGCGTGGCACGTGCGCCGCTGATTCAGCCGTGGCCGGCGTGCAGGTGGCTGTGGGAGACCTCGGGGGGACAGGGCTCTCGCTTCGGGCGGCGGTGGCGGCGCCAGTCGTGGACGGCGAGGGTCAGGCCGGCGAGGACGGGCAGGACGCCGAGGCCCACGGCGGTGGCGACGGCGGTCCGGTAGTCGTGGTGGGCGGCGCTGAGGACCAGGTAGAAGACGCCGGGCAGGGCCGCCGTGCCGATGGCGCCGCCCAGGCGCTGTCCGGTCTGCAGGCGCCGCCGGCGGCCCCGGCCATGCGGACGGGTACGTCCCGCAGGGTCATGGTCACGTTGGGAGAGATCACGCAGCCGCTGCCCAGGCCGCCGACGAAGAGGACGGGGATGGTGAGCCAGGTCGCGACATCGGCCGGGGCCAGGCGCAGGACCAGGGCGGTGCCGCCGAGGCCGACAGTGACGCCGACGAGGCCGCAGACGGTGAGCAGCCTGCCCAGCCGGTCGACCAGGCGCCCCGCGATCGCGGCGGCGAGGGCGGAACCGAGGGCGAAGGGGGTCACCGCGAGCCCCGAGCGCAGCGGCGAGTAGTGCAGGCCGTTCTGGAAGAACAGGGCGAACACCAGCCATACGCCGCTGAAGCCGATGAAGTACAGGGTGGCGATGCCCGCGCCGATGGCGTATCCGCGGACGGTGGTGACGAGGCGCGGGTCCAGCAGTGGCTGGCCCTCGCGGGCCAGGACGCGCCGCTCCCAGTGCGCGAAGACGGCGAGCAGGGCCAGGCCAAGGGGGAAGAGCCACCACAGCCGTCGTACGCCGCCGGACTCGGCCAGGACGAGGGGCAGCATCAGGGCGAGGACGCCGGTGCCGAGGAGGGCGACGCCGCCCAGGTCGAGGCGTTCCCGGTGGCCCGGGGCCGTGCTGGGGAGCAGGCGCATGCCCAGCAGCAGAGCGGCCATGCCGATGGGCACGTTGACGTAGAAGATCCAGCGCCAGCCCTGGGGGCCGTCGGCCAGGGTGAGGATGAGACCGCCGACGACGGGGCCGACGGCGCTGGAGATACCGACGGTGGCCCCGAACAGGCCGAAGGCGCGGCCGCGTTCGGCTCCGCGGAACATCTGCTGGATGAACGCGGAGTTCTGGGGGGCGAGGCAGCCCGCGGCGACGCCCTGGGCGAGGCGGGCGGCGACGAGCAGGGTGATCGAGGGGGCGGCGCCGGCGGCGGCGCTGCACACGACGAACGCGGTCAGCGCCAGGAGGTAGATGCGGCGCCTGCCGATCGCGTCGCCGACGCGGCCGGCGGTGACCAGGACCAGGGCGAAGGCGAGTGCGTAGCCGGAGACGACCCACTGGATCGCGGGGGCGGAGGCGTGCAGGTCGCGTTGCATGGAGGGAAGCGCCACGGCGACGATCGTGACGTCGAGCAGGCTCATGAACCCGGCCACCAGAGTGACCCACAGCGCTTTCCAGCGTCGTGGGTCGGGTGTGCCGTTCGCCTGCGTCGGCACTGCTCCTCCTTCGCGGACCGGGTGACCGGTGCGGGGCGCGGTCGCGTCCGCGCCGGGTACCCGGGGACGCGGGAGTGTCCCGTGACCTGGTGCGGTGAGTGGGCGGCGGACGCGGGTTCACTCCTGGTGGGCGTCGATGTCGCCGTTGACGGTGGTCAGCGTCATGGTAGGGCCGGTGCGGGCGTTGCGCGTGGGCACGTCGACCGAGGTGCGGCCGTTCTGCGTCCCGGCCGTCACGGCGTAGGCGGGAGGGTCGTGCGGGACGGTGACGTCGACGGAGCCGTTGGTGGTCGTCGCGGAGATGCCCGAGGGGGCCGTGGTGCAGGCGAGCGTCACGTCGCCGTTGACGGTGCTTGCGCGCAGCCGGTCCGCGGCGAGTCCGTCGGCGCGCACCGAGCCGTTGCGGGTGGTCAGGCGCAGCGTGGCGGTGTCGTCTCCGGCGCGGGTGACGCTCACGTCGCCATTGACGGTGGTCAGGTCCAGCGCGGCCACGATCCCCGCCGCGTCGATGCCGGCGTTGCGGGCGCCGACCGTGACGCTCATGCCGTCGGGGACCTTGACGTAGGGCATGCGGGGGCACGGGCCCGAGCACGACAGGTCGAGGGTCCAGGTGTCGTCGTGGTGGGACCAGGCGGTGTGGACGTGGTCGTCGACGGTGACGCGGTGTCCGTCGGCCGGACGCAGGCGCACGCCGTTGTCGGTGGTGATGACGAGGTGGTCGCCGGATGCCGGGCGCCGGGAGGTCGCGTCGGCCGAGGTCCGGGACCCCTGGTGTGCGTCGTCGCCGCACGCCGTAGTGGCCGCGAGCAGGGGCAGGACCGCCGCGAGCAACAGCGCGGGTGTTGAGGGCATCGCCTTCATGGGCGTACGAGTGCCCCGTGTCGGCGTCCGCATGACGGGGTGTCGGGGGCAACGAAAGGGCCCCGCCCCGGGATTACCGGAGCGGGGCCCACAAGAGCGCCGGGCAGGCCTTGCACCTGCATTTCCCCGCAGGAAGCGGGGCGTCTTTCCTTGGACCACCAACGCACGATCGAGAGGCGGGAGTTCCCCGGCCGCTCGCTCTGCGTTCATCCTATCGCACCTCAACCGCCCCGCTCCCCACACCCGTTGACGCCCGCGACGCATCCCCAACAGTAAAGCGCAGGTATGGTCTAGACCAAAACGCGCTTTGGTCTAGACCGAGCTATGGACGCGGTCCGTGGCACGACCCGAAGCTGGGGCACCCCCACTTCACAGGAGGCACACCGTGAAACGCCTTCGCGCATGTCTCGGCGCGGCCACCGGCGTCATGCTGACCGCCGCCGCAACCACGGCCCTGGTCGCGGGCCACGCCTCGGGCGCGACCACCGCGCTCGACAACCGCTGGTACGCGGCGGCTCCGTACCTCATGCCGCTCGACAACGACCCGCCCGACCCGGCCGCCATCATGGACGCCACCGGCCTCAAGGCCTTCCAGCTCGCCTTCGTCCTCGCCCCCAACGGCGGCGGCTGCTCCCCCACTTGGGGCGGCACGGCACCGGTCTCCTCGGACACCGCCGTGCAGTCCGTCATCAACACCGTCCGCGCCAAGGGCGGCGACGTCTCGATCTCCGTCGGCGGCTACGGCGGCACGAAGCTCGGCCAGACCTGCTCGGACGCCGCCGCGACGGCAGCCGCCTACCAGCAGGTCATCACCAAGTACGGGCTGCACGCCATCGACTTCGACCTGGAGGAACCGGAGTACGAGAACACCGCGGCGATCAGGAACGAGATCGGGGCGGCGAAGATACTCCAGCAGAACAATCCGGGCCTGTACGTCTCCGTGACCACCGCCGGCACCGCCGACGGCACGGGCTGGTTCGGCAAGCAGATGCTGCTGGAGGCGAAGTCGCAGGGGTTCACTCCGAACAACTTCTCCATCATGCCCTTCGACGGCGGCTTCAACGGGGCGGCCTCGCAGACGAGCGCGCTCACCAACTTCAACGCCCTCCTGCAGTCCACCTTCGGCTGGGACCAGGCGACGGCGTACGCCCACGAGGGCTTCTCCGGCATGAACGGGCGCAGCGACTCCGGGGAGATCTTCACCCAGGCCGACTTCCAGACCGTGCTGGACTACGCCACGGCCCACAACATGGACCGCTTCACCTTCTGGTCGCTCAACCGGGACCGCCAGTGCAGCCCGGTCGACAACGGCGGCCGTACGTCCGGCACCTGCTCCAGCGTGGCGCAGAACTCCTGGGACTTCGCGAAGTACTCGGTGAAGTTCGCGGGTGCCACACCGCCGTCCACGACGCCCACGCCCCCTCCGCCGCCCACCGGGTGCAAGACCGCCTGGAGTTCGAGCGCGGTGTACACCGCCGGGGACGAGGTGTCGTACAACCAGCACAACTGGAAGGCCAAGTGGTGGACGCAGAACGAGGTGCCCACCGCCTCCGACTGGGGCGTCTGGCAGGACGAGGGGGCCTGCTGACGGACCGGGAAGGGCCGGGCACGGATCCGGTCGCGAACCGACCGCTCCGTGCCCGGTCGCTCGTCGTGCGTCAGATACGGCCGCCGGTCAGACGAGTGATCGGGCCGAGGGAGCGACGGCCGGCGCGGCGGCCCGCCGCGTACGTCGTGGCGCCGAGCGCCGTCAGGCCCGCTCCCACGCCCGCCGCGAGGGCCTTGCGGTGGGCGATCGCCACCCACGCCGTCCTGGCGACGGCGGCTGCCTGACCGGAGGCGGCGATGACGGCCTGGCGGCCCGCTTCGACGCGCTCGGTCGCGGCGTGGGCGATCGCGGCGGTCGTCCCCGCCGCACGCTCGGTCGTGTCCGCGGCGGACGACGCCACGTCAGCGGTCTTCTCGGCGGCCCTGTCCGCGGCCTTGGAGGCCGGAGCGGTCGCCTTCGCGGTGGTCCGGCGGGCCTTGGCGGCCGTGCTGCGCGCGGATCCGGAATCTCGATTCGTGTCGTTGTTCGATGGGCTCATGGAATCCGCGTTGCCGCTCGACGCGACGGCAAACACGTTCCGGCCGACACAGTGTCACGCTCCGCGCATCCAGGCGCGGGTGCCGAAGGAGGCGCACGCCCGCGAGGCCACCGCGGCCGCCTGACGCAGAGCGTCGGCGAAGGTCCGTGACGTCAGGTCGCCCGGTCCGGCCAGGTGATGGGCGAGGGCGCCGTGCAGGACGTCACCCGCGCCCAGTGTGTCCGCGACCGGCACCGCGGCCACCTCCACCGTTCCGGAGCCGTCGGGTCCCGCCCACTCGATGGGCCCCGCTCCCCCGCTGACGGCCGACCAGGTGACGCCGTGGTCCCGCAGGTACCCCAGCGTGTCGGCCGGCGTGCGGGTGCCGGGCGGGTGGAAGTCGGCCGAGCAGACGGCAACGTCGATCAGCGGCAGCAGGTCACCGGTCCCGACCTTCCAACTGCCCCCGTCGAGAAGGGTCGTACGGCCGGCGGAGCGTGCCGCGCGTGCCGCGGCCAGGGCCAGGTCCCCGTGGTGGCCGTCGAGTTCGACGATGTCGCAGGCCGCCACCAGGGCGTCGAGGTCGGCGGGCGGGGCCAGGCGGTGACGGGTGGCGTTGGTCGAGGCGACCGCCCGCTCACCGGTGGAGGCGGTGACCAGGACGGAGGAGACGGCGGGCGGTTCGGTCGACTCCGCCGCCAGGTCGGTCACCGTCACGCTCAGCTGTCGCAGATCCGCCGTGACGGCACGGCCCAGGGGGTGGGAGCCGATCGCGGTGAGCAGACGCGCGCGGCCGCCCAGGTGGGTGAAGGCCACGGCCGCGTTCGCCGCCGGGCCGCCCGCTGCGATGGTCTGGTCGCGCGAGGTGAGCTTCTCGTCGGAGCCCGGGACGTGATCCACCAACTGGATGACGTCGAGGGTGCACAGGCCGACGAAGAGCCCGGCGGGGTGTCTGTGTGTCGTCGGTTCCACGCGTCCAGCATGCCCCGTCGGCATTTACTGACAATTGATTGAGCAGTCCAGACTGATAAGTCTAGGATTACCATCTGTGACGACGCGGACAGAGGTATCCCCCGAAGGCGGGCGCGAGGCGCGGGACAGCGTCCGGCTCGCCTCCGACCTGCGGCTGGCGGTGGGACGGGTGACCCGGCGGCTGCGGCAGGCCCACGCCGTGGGTGACGTGTCGCTGTCCGGCGTGTCGGTGCTGGCCCGGCTCGCCGCCGACGGCCCCGACTCGCCGACCTCGCTCGCCGAGATGGAGCGCGTCCGGCCCCAGGCGATGGCCGGCACGCTCGCGCTGCTGGAACAACGCGGCCTGGTGCGCCGTACCCCCGACGCCACGGACGGCAGGCGCAGCATCGTGGCCGTCACCTCCGAGGTGCGGGCCATGCTGGCCGAGCGGCGGTCGGAGTCGGTGGACCGGCTGGGCGCCGTCCTGGAGGGCTTCAGCACCGAGGAGCGCGCCACGCTCGCCGCGGCGCTGCCCCTGCTCGACCGACTGGCGGAGCGGCTGTGATCGCGCGGCGCAAGGACGCCCCGGCCGGGCCCGGCTACAAATGGGTCGCGCTGTCGAACACCACGCTCGGCGTGCTGATCGCCACGATGGACGCCTCCATCGTGATCATCTCGTTGCCCGCGATCTTCCGCGGGATCGGCCTCGATCCGCTGGCGCCGGGCAACATCGGCTATCTGCTGTGGATGATCCTGGGCTATCTGCTGGTCTCGGCCGTGCTGGTCGTCGTGCTCGGCCGGCTGGGTGACATGTTCGGCCGGGTCAGGATCTACAACCTCGGCTTCCTCATCTTCGCGTGCGCCTCGGTGGCGCTCTCGCTGGACCCGTTCCGGGCCGGGGCGGGGGCGCTGTGGCTGATCCTGTGGCGAATCGTGCAGGCCTTCGGCGGCTCCATGCTGACCGCCAACTCGGCCGCCATCCTCACCGACGCCTTCCCGGCCCGGCAGCGCGGCATGGCGCTGGGCATCAACCAGATCACCGCGCTCGCCGGCCAGTTCCTCGGCCTGCTCGCGGGCGGTCTGCTCGCCGCCGTCGACTGGCGGGCGGTGTTCTGGGTGAGCGTCCCGGTCAGCGTCACCGGGACCGTCTGGTCGTATCTGAGCCTGCGTGAGACCGCGTCGGGCCGGCGCGGCCGCATCGACTGGCTGGGCAATCTCACCTTCGCGGCCGGCGCCGGGATCCTGCTGGCCGGCATCACCTACGGCATCCAGCCCTACGGCGACAGCGCCACGGGCTGGGCGAATCCCTGGGTCCTGGCCGGCCTGATCGGCGGCGTGACCCTGCTGCTGGCGTTCTGCATCATCGAGACGCGGGTCGCCGAACCCATGTTCCACCTGGCCCTGTTCAAGGTGCGCGCCTTCGCGGCGGGGAACGTGGCCGCGCTGCTGACGGCGATCGCACGCGGCGGGCTGCAGTTCATGCTGATCATCTGGCTGCAGGGCATCTGGCTGCCGCTGCACGGCTACGACTTCGAGGACACCCCGCTGTGGGCCGGCATCTTCATGCTCCCGCTCACCCTGGGCTTCCTGCTCGCGGGACCCGTGTCCGGCTATCTGTCCGACCGGTTCGGCGCGCGGCTGTTCTCCACCGCCGGTCTGTGTCTGGTCGCGTGCTCGTTCCTCGGTCTGCTCGCACTGCCGGTCGACTTCCAATACGGCCCGTTCGCTGCGCTGTTGCTGGTCAACGGGCTGGGCCAGGGCATGTTCTCCTCGCCCAACACGTCCTCGATCATGGGCAGTGTGCCGCCCGAGCACCGCGGGGTGGCCTCGGGCATGCGGTCCACGTTCCAGAACTCCGGGACGGCCCTGTCCATCGGGGTGTTCTTCTCCCTGATGGTGTCCGGGCTCGGCTCCTCGCTGCCCGCCACGCTCACCAGCGGTCTTCAGGCGCACGGCGTGCCGGCCGGCGCGGCCGAGCACGCCGCCTCGCTGCCGCCGGTGAGCACGCTGTTCGCGACGTTCCTCGGCGACAACCCCATCGAGCATCTGCTCGGATCGGGCGGCGTCCTCGACCAGGTCACCGCGAGCGGGCGCGCCGCCCTGACGGGCCGCACGTTCTTCCCACGGCTGGTGTCGGGGCCGTTCCACCACGGTCTGACCATCGTGTTCGGCGTCGCGGCGGGCATGGCCCTGGTCTCGGCGCTGGCCTCCGCGCTGCGCGGGGCCCATCACGCGGAGTACGAGCGTCCCACCGCGGCCGCCGGCGGCCAGGAGGCGGCACAGCCCCGCCGCAACACGCCGTCGTGAACGGTCAGTCGGCCGCGAAGTCGCGCAGCTCGTCCTTGGGACCGTTGAACCGGTCGTGGTCGCCGACCGTGAGGCCGGAGGAGGTGTACTGCCACATCGTGTACGAGGACCAGCCGGCCGGGAGCGCGCCCACCGAGGAGGCGTAGCGGGCCACCCACAGGGGGTTGGTGGATCCGAAGGCGGCCGAGTCGCCCGTGCAGGTGCTCCACCAGCTGGTGGCCGTGTAGATGACGGCGGCGCGCCCGGTGCGGGCCTTGTAGCGGTTCACGAAGTCCCGGATCCAGGACACCATGCCGCTCTTGGACTTGCCGTAGCAGGAGTCGCCGTAGGGGTTCCACTCGATGTCGAGGGCGCCGGGCAGCGTCTTTCCGTCGCCGGTCCAGCCGCCGCCGTGGTCGACGAAGTAGTCGGCCTGGGCGGTGCCGCTGCTGGTGTCGGGGGTGGCGAAGTGGTAGGCGCCGCGCACCATGCCGACGTCGTAGGAGCCGCCGTACTGCTGGGCGAAGTACGGGTTGCGGTAGGAGGTGCCCTCGGTGGCCTTGACGTAGGCCCATCCGACGCCGCCGCTCCACAGGGTGGACCAGGAGGCGTTGCCCTGGTAGCTGGAGACGTCGACGCCCTCGGTCTGGGCGGAGCGGGTCAGCGGGGCGGCGTCCGTCCGGGTGTCGGCGCCGTCGTGGGCGAGGACGCCCATGCCCATGTAGGCGCTGCCGCGCACGGGTATGGGTATGGATTCGGCCGACGCGGACGCGATCGGCAGGGCGGACAGGGCCAGGAGGAGACCGGCCGTGGCGGCGGTCGGGCGTATGCGCGAACGGGCGCGCCTGCGGGTGTTTGGTTGCACATGAGCCATCTGACCCGCAGTCGCGCCGTCTCGCACGTCATGCTCCGCCCAACGAAGCAACGACCCGCCGTCAGCGTCTGCGCCAGTTCCACCCGCTGCCGATGCCCGCCACGTGCAGGGCCAGCGCCGTCAGCCCGAGGAGCATCAGGTTGGTCGAGGTGAAGGTGTCGTTGGTGGAGATGTCGGCGGCGTTGATGAGGAACGCGATGAAGAACAGGACCGCGGAGAGGATCGCCAGCATGATGTCCGTCCAGTCGGTGGTCGGGGGTCTCGTACCGTGTGGGGTCCGAATGCCCCCGACTCACCGGCTCACGCCGACGGCCCGCCGCGTCAGCGGCCGTGCCCCCTGTCCAGCCGTTCGAGCACCGCCCCCGCCATCGCCGCCTCGCCCTTGGCGTTGGGGTGGGCGGGAGCGGCCGGGGAGGCCGGCCGCAGGGGCTCGATCCAGCGGTCGGCGGGCGCCTTGCACATGTCGTGGCCCCGGGTGGGCGCGTAGGTGTCGACGTACTCCGCGTGGTTGAACGCGGCCGTGAGACGGAGCATCAGGTTGAGCCGCTTCTCGGTGTCGCGCAGATACGGGAAGTCCTGGGCGGCGAAGGGCACCGAGGGGTAACAGCCGCTGCCGTCGTCGGGCAGCAGGTCGGGATAGCCGACGACCACGACACGCGCGTACGGCGCCCTGTGGTGCACGTCCCTGAGCACCCGGGCGACCTTCGGCGCGGTCTGCAGCACCGCGAGGGTCAGTTGGTCGACGCCGGAGGCGGTGTAGTGGCGTTGGCAGGGGTTGCCCGCGAGGTCCTGGGCGGAGAGCTGGGCGCAGGTGGCGATGATGGAGCCGAAGCCGACATCGTTGCCGCCGATCTGGACGGTCACCAGGTCGGTTCCGCGCCCCACCGCGTCGAGTTGGGGTCCGTTGGTGCCCTGCGGCTTCCACATCTCCTCGGTCGTCGCGCCGGCACAGCTGACGTCGTCGAGGACCGTGCCCTGTCGCTGGGCGGTGACCAGCGAGGGGTAGTTGTGGTCGGAGCGGGCGCAGTTGGCGTCGACCTGGGTGGGGATCGCGGGGCCCGAGGTGTAGGAGTCGCCGAGCGCCACGTACTCCGCCTTCTTGTGTCCGCCGGGCGAGCCGTGCGCGGTGGCCGGGGTCCCGGCGGCCAGGACGAGGGCGCAGCTGCCGACGGCTGCCGCAACTGCCGTGGTTCGGCGGCGTCTTGACGCCGATACGGCCGGCTGCGTGTCACGCTTCATGGAGACCTCCTGGTCCGAGCCGTCAGGGCGGAACGCGGCCGCGCGCGGTCGTCGCACGTTCAACTGGGCTTGTATACCGGTGAGTAGAGCCTGTCGGCCAGGGGCGTACAGCGACGAATTCAGGCGATTGGGGTGCGGAACAGGCGAGTCCGCCTGCCGCGGGCCGTGTGCCCGCCACGCAAACCAGTTCGACGCGCCCCTGTCCGGCCGAGCACTCCGATGGGCAGCCGCCACACCTGTCACAGCCGCAACATCCGAGGTCAGCGCCCGGATGTGCCTTCACCAGGGAGTTCGGCGGAAGTCGCTGCGCGCGGTCCGTCGCCCGCATAGCGTGCGGTATCCCGAACCGCTCCCCCACGTCCCCGCGGTCCGCACCTCTTGGGCCCTGACCACCAGGAGATCTTGGGATGTCCTCCGACAGCTCCGAGTTACACCCGGCGCAACACCGGCCCGGCCGGCACGCCTTCGTCTCTCCCGCTGCCCACTCCCCCGCTCCGCGCGAGGTCCGGCGGCTGCCGGTACGCACCCGCTCGTGGACCGGCCCGCACCGGGACCTTCGGCTCCTGCGCCGGGCGGCGCGCCGACTGCGCCGCGTGGCCACGTTCGCCGCCCTCGGCTACTTCGCCGCCTTCCTCGCTCTGACCGTCGCCCGCCCGTCCGTCATGACCCGCCCCGCCCCCGGGGGCCTGCCCACCGGACTCCTCCTCGCCCTGGTCCAACTCCCGGTCACCTGGCTGGCGGTGCTCGTGTACGAGTTCACCGCGCGCCGGTACGTCGACCCGCTGACCCGGCAGGTGCGCCGGCACGCCTACGGCACCGCCGACGGGGAGCCGCGGCCGTGACCGACTTCAACGGCACCGCGCAGTCCTGGTCGCTGGTGGCGTTCTCCACGGTCGTGACTCTCACGCTGCTGCTGTGCGTGCTCACCGGCCCCGACCGCGACGACCTCGACGAGTTCTACACCGGCTACCGCTCCCTGTCGCCGCTGCGCAACGGCCTGGCCATCGCCGGCGACTACATCTCCGCCGCCACCGTCCTCACCATCGGCGGGGTCATCGCGCTGTGCGGCTACGACGGTGTCGTCCTGGCCCTGAGCACCCTGCTGTCGCTGCTGCTCCTGATGGTCCTGCTCGCCGAACCCCTGCATCACACGGGCCGGTTCACCATGGGCGACGCGCTGGGCCGGCGCCTGCCCGGGCGCGCGGTGCGCATCACGGCGTGCGCGGTGACGCTGGCCGCGCTCGTGCCGATGATGGTCGTCCAACTGGCGGGCGTGGGACAGCTGCTGGCGTTCATCCTCGGCTTCCACGACAGCGCGATGCGCACCGGCTGTGTCGTCGGGGCCGGGGCGCTGATGATCACGTACGCGGCGATCGGCGGGATGCGGGGCACCGCGCTGATCCAGATCCTCAAGACGGTGGTGCTGCTCGGGTCCGGGCTGGTCGTCGCCGCACTCGTGCTGCACACCTTCGGCTGGAGTCCGCGCACCCTGTTCCAGGCGGCGGCACGGGGCAGCGGGGCAGGCGACGGCTTCCTGCGCTACGGCCTGCAGTTCGCGAGCGGGCCGCACCGCGGCCTGGACATGGTCAGCACCCAGTGCGCCATCGTCCTGGGCGGGGCCTGTCTGCCGCATGTCACCATGCGCATGTACACCGCCGGCAGCGCGCGGCAGGTGCGGCGCGCGATGTCCTGGGCGGTGTCGACGGTCACCCTGTTCATCGCCGTCATCACCGTGGTCGCCGTCGGAGCCACGGCCCTCATCGGACGCACGGGCGTCGCCGCCGCCGATCCGCGCGGCAACACCGCCTATCTGCTGGGCGCACGGGCCGCGTTCGGGATGCGCCTGTCGCACGCGGAGAGCCTGTTGTTCACCGCGGTCACCACGGCGATCTTCCTGACGCTGCTGGCGTCCGTGGCCAGCATGACCCTGGCCTGCGCCAACTCCCTGGCCCACGACGTCGTCGCCACCCGCCGGCCCACCCCACCGCAGCGCGAGACCGCCCTGGCCCGGCTGGCCGCCCTGGCCGTGGGTCTGCCGGTGATCGCGCTGGCCGTGCTCGCCCAGCACCGCAGCCTCCAGCCGCTGGCCACACTCTCCTTCTGCCTGGGTGCCTCGGCCATCGCGCCCGCACTCGTCTACAGCCTCTTCTGGCGGCGCTACACCCGCGCCGGGCTGCTGTGCACCCTGATCGGCGGCAGCGTGAGCGTGCTGGTCCTGATCACCGGCACCAACCTGGTCTCCGGGACACCTCAATCAGCCTTTCCCGACGTCGATTTCAACTGGTTCCCCTTCACCACGACGGCCCTGGTCTCCGTACCCGTGGGCTTCCTGTGCGGCCTGTTCGGCACCCTCCTGTCCGGCAGAAGGGCGACCGCGCGGGAGCGGGAGCGCTACGAGGCCATGGAGCACCTGCTGCTCGCCGGTCCCGCGCGCCCCAAGAGCGGATGACGGCAGGTGATGGCACGTGGCCGGATTCCCTCCCCCGGCCCGGCGAGCCACCGCGCGCTGGGTATTGCTGCAGAGGTCGAGGCAGGCGGCGTTGGGGGGCTGACACTGTGGCACGCCGATGGTGGACTTCCGGGCCCTTCTCATCGCGTCGCCCACAGCGGCTGCAGCCGGTTCGCGCCCCGCGGGCCGACGCACCCGACGGCCCCCGCTTCCGTGACGTCCTGCCGGCGTTGGCGGGACTGGTCGTGGTGGTGTGCGCGATGGTCGCCGTGCTGGCCCTGGGGTATCGGGCCGCGGGGATCGGAGTTCCGCTGGCCGGTGTGGTCGTCCTGGCCATGGCCGTCACGGTCACGGTTCGGCACCAGGGCCCGGTCATGCGCCGACGCCTCGGGTACTACACGCCCGAGGAACTCCTCGAACTCGACACCCAGGGGCTCGCGTTGGCGGTGGCGCGGATGCTGCGCCGGGACGGGTGGCGGGTACGGCTGCTGCCGGCCGCCGACCGGCCGCGGCTGTGCGCCCTGGACAGCAGTGGACGCCGGCTGGACGTCGCCTTCCGGCCGGTCGCCGAGCCCCTGCCCGACGAGGACCTGCCCCATCCGCATGCCCACCGGGAGAACGGTCAGTCGCCGCTCCACCTGGTCGTGCACCGGGGCTCGTTCGGCGCGCGCGACGTTCGGTGGGCGCGGCGGCAGGGCCGGACCTGTCTGCTGGACGGCTCCCTGCTCAGGCGTTGGGGACAGGGCACGCGGCTGAACGAACTGCTTCCCACAGGCTTGTGACATCTCGTCGACGCCTATATTACTGAAACGTAACCTACTCGGGGGTACCGCCGGTAACATCCCCGCGGGTACGGTCCTGACACTTCGTCTAAGAGTGCGCGAGGTGCGGTGGGACGACCGCGCCTCGTGCCGTCGGCCCCTGCCCCACCGGGCCGCAAGACGCCCGAGCCGCAGATCGAGGCTCGGCCTCCCCCCACTTCGGAGGTCCGTCATGCCCGTTTCCGCACGTCTGCTCGCCGTGGCCGTCACGACCGCCACATGTCTCGGCGCCACCGTCGTACCCGTAGCCGCCGCGTCGGCCACCGACGCCGTGGTCTCCCGCGGTGTCACGATCCCGGAGTTCTACAACCCGCCCGCCACCCTCCCCTCGGCGGACGGCGCCCTGGTGCGCAGCGAACCGCTGCCCCTCGCGCTGAGCCTGCCCGGCGTCAACGGCCCCCTGCCCGGCACCGCCACCCGCCTGATGTACAAGTCGACCGACTCCCGCGGCGAGGCGATGGCCGTCACCGGCGCCTACATCGAACCGGCCGCCGCCTGGAAGGGCACCGGCGACCGGCCGCTGGTCGCCGTCGCACCCGGCACCATGGGACAGGGCGACCAGTGCGCCGCCTCCCTCGGCCTCGAGCACCCGCTCACGGCCAACGGGCAGACGGTGTCCATCGGTTACGAGGACCTGGCGATCTACCGCCTGCTCGCCGAGGGCGTCGCCGTCGTCGTCACCGACTACGCCGGCCTCGGCACCACGGACCGGCTGCACACCTACGTCAACCGCGTCGACGAGGCCCACGCCGTCCTCGACGCCGTCCGCGCCGCACGCTCACTGCCCGGAACGTCCCTCACCCCCAGCTCGAAGGTGGCCCTCTTCGGCTACAGCCAGGGCGGCGGGGCGACCGCGGCCGCCGCCGAACTCCAGCCGGCCTACGCCCCCGACATCACCCTCGCCGGCACCTCCGCGGGCGCCCCGCCGGCCGACCTGGTCGAGGTCACCAAGGCCATCGACGGCAGTGAACTGGCCGGCGCGCTGGGCTGGTCCGTCAACGGCTTCCTGCAGTCCGACCCCGCCCTGAAGCCGATCGCAGAGGCCCACCTCAACGCGGCGGGCAAGGCGGCCCTCGCGGACCTCTCCACCATGTGCGTGGGCGACGCCCTGTTCGCCTACAATGGCAAGCACAGCACCGGTTGGACCACCGACGGCCGCTCCATCAGCGACATCATCCGGTCGGAGCCGGCGCTCACGGCCTTCCTCGACCAGCAGCGCATCGGCAGGATCGAACCGTCCTCGCCGGTCCGCGTGTCCACCGGCACCAGCGACAACCTGGTACCGCACGCGCAGGCCCGGCAACTCGCCGTGGACTGGTGCGCCAAGGGCGCCGAGGTGACGTACAAGCCCATCGCGCTGCCGAACCTGGGCAGCGCGCTGATCAACCACTTCACGCCGCTGCTGACCGACCAGGGCGACGCGATCGCGTGGCTGACCGACCGGCTCGACGGCAAGGCCGCCACCTCCAACTGCGGTGATCTGTCCGGCCTTTCCTGATATCGCCACAGCTCCGACACCGCTACAGCTGTACGGCGCCCTCCGCCGCGCAGGCCTCGGCGGCCAGACCGTCGGCCACCGGATCCGGCCGCAGCATCTGGGTCACCACCTCGGCGGTGGCCCGGTGCCAGTCGCCGCTGCGCCGGATCATCCCGTGGTCCCCGCCCCGTACGGCCACCAGGCCCGCCGCCATTCCGGCAGCGCGGGCCCGGTGGACGTAGTCGACCGAGTCGGCGTAGGCCGTCACCCGGTCGCGGTCGCCGTGCAGAAGCACGGTCCGGACGTGGTCGAGCTGGTCGACGGGGTCCTCGGGCGGACACCACGGGGCGAGCGCCACCACGCCCCGCACCGTCGGGTGGGCCGCGGCGCGCAGGGCGGCCCGGGCGCCCATCGAGTGGCCCACCAGGACGACGGGCGCACCGGCCGTCAGCTCCTGGAGGTCGTCGAGGGCGCGCAGGGCGTCCTCGGCGGGATCGCCGTCGTTCCAGCCCCGGTAGCGGTAGCGGACCTGCCCCAGCAGGACGTCCTGCGCTGCCGTCGCCGCGGCGGCCCGCAGCACCGGGTGCATCCGCAGCGCGGCGACCTGCCAGGGGCGCGCCGTGCGACGGCTCTCCTCCTGGCCGCCGTGCAGGGTGAGGACCGCCGCGGTCGCGCTCCGCAGCGGGGCATGGCGCACGATCAGTGCGGACGTGTTGCGCTCCACGCCCCCATCCTGCCTCATGCCGACGACACCCCCGTTCGCCGACCGCCACGGTGGGGGGCGCACGGGGTGCAGCAATGAGCCCTGTACGCGCCTCCACCCCGGCGGGGACGATGCGCAGTGTCGGTGCTCAACCCGTCGTGAAAGCAGGTCGGCTCCCGTGCTGTTGCGTCTTCCCGAGTCCGTGTCCGAAGCGCAGGAGTGCATGGCTCAGGGAGCGGTGCCCGTCGGCGGGGCCACGCTGGTGTGGGCCGGCTGGCAACGGGACGGGTTCCCCGAGCAGGCGATGTCCTTGCGCAACGTTCCTGAGGCCACCGTGATCGCGCCCGGCACCCTGGGCGGCGCCGTGGTGCTCAACCGGATCGACGAGCGTGTTCCCGAGGTCCTCCGCGCGGCGGCGGCCTCCGTCGGCACCGGCGCGGTACGCCGCACCGCGACCGTCGGCGGCAACCTGGTCGGCAGCACCCTGCGCTGTCTGCTGCCCGCCGCCTTGGTGCTCGACGCCCGGGCGACGGTCCTGGAGCCGGAGGGGGCACGGGAGACGGACCTCGCCGAAGTCCTCGCCAAGCAGCACCTGTTGCTGAGCCTGCACTGGTCCGACCCCGTCACCAGTGCCTACCGCAAACTGGCCGGCGAGGCGGGCGGCCCGCCGCCGTTCGTCGTGGCCGGCGCCGTGCACCGCGGCCCTGACGGGCGCCACCGCCTGCGTCTCGCCGTGCGCGACGGCTACGAGGTCCTCGCCGGTGCGGCCGTCTGCGACGCCGGGCCCGAGGAGGCCCTCACCGCGCTGCGCGACACGGCCGCCGGCACGCTGAACGACGACCACTGGGAGGTCGTACGACGGCACGCCACGGACCTGCTGGCGCGTCCTGCCGTGCGCTGACCGCCTACAGGGCCGCCAGCCAGGCGGCCGCGTCGCGGGGGTGGCGCAGTCGCACCGTGTCGAGGGGCGCGAAGCGCCCGTCCGCGGAGCGGCGGGCGATCTCCTGATGGCGTGAGGCGTGCTGCGTCCACGCCCACCAGGCCGGGTGCTCCCTGCTCAGCCAGCCCGACCAGGTCTCGCGGTTGCCGCCGAAGAGAACCTGGCGGGTGAGTGAACGTCGCAGCGAGCGGCGCAGGATGCGGGGCATCACGACCCGGCGCGGATAGTCCAGCCACACCACCGTGTCCGCCCGGTCCCACAGCAGGTCGCGGACCTCGGGATATCCCAGGGAGTCCACGATCCACCGGGGTTCCGCCGCCATCCGGGACACCGTCTCGACCAGCTCGCCGTTGACGGCCCACCCGGGGCCGGTGAAGTACAACGCGTCCATTTCGTGGTACGGCAGATCCAGGCGCCGGCTCAGGGCATGAGCCAGCGTGGACTTGCCCGCGCCCGTGACACCCACCACCAAGATCCGTTCCACCAGCACACCGTACGGGACATGTCCTGCGGACACCGGCGTGCGGTGGAACGATGGGGGCACTGCGCGGGCAGGAGGGAGCAGACCCGTGGCCACTCTGGTCGCCGTGAACGTCGGCATGCCCCGGGACGTCCGCTGGCACGGGACGACCGTCCGGACCGGGGTGTGGAAGCAGGCCGTCACCGGCCCCCGGATGGTGCGCCGGCTCAACGTGGACGGCGACGGACAGGGCGATCTCGGCGGACACGGCGGTGAGCAACGGGCCGTGCTGGTCTACCAGTTGGAGTCCTACCGGTACTGGCAGGAGTATCTGGGCCGCAAGGACTTCGTCCACGGGCAGTTCGGGGAGAACTTCACCGTCGAGGGCCTGTCCGACCAGGAGGTGTGCATCGGCGACCGCTACCGGATCGGCGGCGCGGTCCTCGAGGTCACCCAGCCCCGGGTGACCTGCTACCGGGTGGGGCTGCGGATGGACGAGCCGCGGATGGCGGCACTGCTGGTCGCCCACGGCCGTCCCGGCTTCTACCTGCGGGTGATCACCGAGGGCGAGGTGGAGGCCGGCGACGACATCGTCAAGATCTCCACCGGCCCCGAGGCCATGACGGTCGCGGAGATGGACGCCCTGCTCTACCTCCCCGGCCATCCCCGCGAGCAACTGCTGCGCGGCCTGCGCATCCCCGCGCTGAGTCCGGGCTGGCAGGGTTCCCTGCGGGCGCTGCTCGACGGCACCGACGGCGAGGGTTCCGCAGGAGGCAACCGGGGGCTGACTGCGGCCGCGACGAGTCCGCCACCGGCCTGGCCGGGATTCCGGCCGCTCGAGGTCACCCGCATCGACAGCGAGAGCCGCAGCGTCTTCTCCCTCACCCTCGCCTCGGACGACGGCCGCCCCCTTCCTCCGGCGCGGCCAGGACAGTTCCTCACCCTGCGCCTGCGCCCGGACCCCGAGGGGCCGCCGGTGATCCGCAGCTACTCCCTGTCCGGACGCCCGGGCGCGCCCACGTACCGCATCAGCGTGAAGCACGAGCCGCACGGGCTCGCCAGCACGCATCTGCACGGCCACGCGCGGGTGGGAGACGCACTCGATGTCGCGGCGCCGCGCGGCACCTTCGTCCTCGCCGACGGCAGGACCCCCGTCGTCCTGGTGTCCGCCGGCGTGGGAGCCACCCCGGTGCTGTCCATGCTGCACGCGCTGGCCGAGGCCGGTCCGTCCCGCCCGGTGTGGTGGCTGCACGGCGCCCGGAACGGACACGACCACGCCTTCGCCCGCGAGGTGCGCGACCTGCTCGACAGCCTGCCGTCCGCGCGCGCCTGCGTCGCCTACAGCCGCCCGGGCGAGGACGACCGACTCGGCGTGGACTACACGGCGGCGGGCCGTCTCTCCGCCGACCTGGTCCGCGGCCTCGACCTGCCCGCGGACGCCGACGCGTACGTCTGCGGACCGGCCGGGTTCATGCGGGACGTCTCGGACGCCCTGACCGGGGCGGGCATCGCCCCGGCCCGTGTCCACACCGAGCCCTTCGGAGCCCTGGCCGCCATCCGACCCGGTCTCCTTCCCACCTCCGCCCGGACCCCGCACGCCCCGTCTCGTCCGCTGGGCGACGGAACCGGGCCGACGGTCTCCTTCGCCCGCAGCGGCATCACCGTGCCCTGGGACTCCGGCTACGGAACGCTGCTGGACCTGGCCGAGGCCTGCGACGTCCCCACCCGCTGGTCCTGCCGCACCGGCGTCTGCCACACCTGCGAGACCGCCCTTCTCCAGGGCCGGGTCGCCTACACGCCGGACCCCCTCGACGAACCCGCCGAGGGAAACGCCCTCATCTGCTGCTCGCGGCCGTCGGGAGACCTGGTCCTGGACCTGTGACGTCCCGATGTCGACGACGGCTCAGTCCGCGGTCTTGCGGGCCAGCGCGTTGTTGTCGATCGAGTTGTGCACGCTGAAGCTGACGGCGTCCGAGCGGTAGCGGTCGTCCGACCACTCCACCGGGCGCCCCTCGCGGGTGGTGGTCACCCGGCGGACCCGCAGGAGGGGGCTGGTACGGCGGATGCCGAGCAGTTCGGCGTCCTGGGCACCGGCCGCGACCGCGTCGATGACGTGCTCGCCGTAGGCGAAGACCAGACCGGTGCTCGCGTACAGGCGTTGGGTGACCGAGGGCGCGTCGGGGTCGATGGTCTCGACGGCGGGCGCTATCCAGTCGGCGTACACCGTGCGCTCCAGCAGCACCGGCTCACCGTCCAGACCGCGCACCCGCAGCACGTGCAACACCGGTGTCCCCTCGCGTAGTTGGAGGCGGGCGGAGTCCTGCGCGGTGGCGGGGAGGTACTCCTGGGCGACGACATGGCCGGTGGCCTCGCGGCCCATGGCGTGGGCCCACTGGGCGAAGCTGCGCAGTTCGGCGAAGCTCTGGCTGCGGCGGCTGGCCAGCACGACCCGGCGGGCGCCCTGGCGGGAGCCGATCAGACCCTCCGTGGTCAGGGCCGCGACGGCCTGGCGGACGGTACCGCGCGAGACGTCGAACCGGGCGGCGAGTTCGGTCTCGGAGGGCAGCCTGGCGCCCACCGTGTACTCCTCGCGGTCGATCGCCCGACGCAGCTCGTCGGCGATCTCCTCGTGTCGCGCCGGCATCGCTTCCCTCCGAGTCGGTGGCTGTGCACAGCGTGACCACCCTAATCGAGACCGGCGCGTGACTGCGCTTGCCCCGAACTGTGCAGGGATTGGGAGGTCACAATTTCGCCACTGTTTACCGACACGTCACCGCAGGCAGCATTACTGGGGCCAACTTGTTCAGACAAGTTCTCCCCTCTTGCGCGTCCCTGCTCCCCCTTCTGGAGTCCCCGTGTCCCAGTCGAGAACAGCCGTCCTGACCGGCTCCCTCGCCGTCGTCGCCGCGCTCGCCCTGAGCGCCTGCGGCGCCGCTCCCGACAACGCGTCGACGACCGCCGACGGCAAGAACGCCGCCACCGCCACCTCCGCCGCCGACTTCGGCGGTCTGGACGCGCTGGTGAAGGCGGCCAAGAAGGAGGGCACGCTGCACGCCATCGCGCTGCCCCGCGACTGGGCCAACTACGGCGCCCTGATCGACGGCTTCACCAAGAAGTACGGCATCAAGATCCAGGTCGAGAACCCCGACGGCTCCAGCCAGGACGAGATCAACGCCGTCACCTCCCGCAAGGGCCAGGACCGGGCACCCGACGTTCTCGACCTGGGCTCCTCCTTCGCCCTCAGCGCCGCCCAGCAGGGCCTGCTCGCGCCCTACAAGGTGACCTCCTACGCCGACATCCCGGCCGGCCAGAAGGACCCGCAGGCCCGCTGGTACAACGACTACGGCGGCTACATCTCGATCGGCTGCGACGCCAAGCGCGTCAAGGTCTGCCCCACCACGTTCGCCGATCTGCTCAAGCCCCAGTACAAGGGCCAGGTCGCCCTCAACGGCAACCCCACCAAGTCGGGTTCGGCCTTCGGCGGTGTGTACGCGGCCGCGCTCGCGAGCGGCGGCTCCTTCGACGACATCCAGCCCGGCCTGGACTTCTTCGCCAAGCTGAAGAAGAACGGCAACTACACGCCCGTGGAGTCCACTCCGGCGACCGTCGAGAAGGGCGAGACGCCGATCAGCATCGACTGGGACTACCTCAACGCCGGTTACGCCGACGAGTTCAAGTCCAAGGGCGTCGACTGGAAGGTGGCCATCCCCTCCGACGGCCAGTACGCGCAGTACTACTCCCAGGCCATCAACAAGGGCGCCCCGCACCCGGCGGCCGCCCGGCTGTGGCAGGAGTACCTCTACAGCGCCGAGGGCCAGAACCTGTGGCTCAAGGGCTACGCCCGGCCCGCCCTGATGACGGCGATGGAGAAGGCCGGCACCCTCGACAAGGAGGCCGCCGCCAAGCTGCCGAAGGTCACCGGTACGCCGTCCTTCCCGCCCGAGGCCCAGCAGAGCAAGGCCAAGACGGTCATCGCGCAGGGCTGGGCGAAGGCCGTCTCCGGATGACGGCCACCCTCACGGGCGTGGACGTGGCGCCGCCGGTCACCTCGGTGAAGCGGCGGCGCCGGGTCCCCGGCTGGCTGGCCGTCGTCCCGCTCCTGGTGTTCACCGCGATCGCCTTCGGGCTGCCGGCGGCTGCCATGCTGAACGGCGCGTTCAGCCTCAAGGACCAGGCCACGGGCGCCACTTCGTACGGCACCGGGAACCTGACGACCTCGCTGCACGGCGCCTACCTGACCGCGCTGCTCGGCAGCGTCAAACTGTCCGCCGTCTCGGCCGGCCTCGGCACCCTGCTCGGACTGCCCCTCGCGCAGGTCGTGGTCACCTCCCGCTTCCGCGCGCTGCGCGAGGCGGTGCTGACCGCGTCCGGGGTGCTGGCGAACTTCGGCGGTGTCCCGCTGGCGTTCGCCTTCGTGGCAACCCTGGGCAACGCCGGTGTGCTGACCCGGCACCTGGGGCTGACCGAGAAGGGCTGGGACCTGTACAGCTTCTGGGGTCTGGTCATCGTCTACCTGTACTTCCTGATCCCGCTGATGGTGCTGACCATCACGCCCGCGCTGGAGGGTCTGCGCTCGCAGTGGCGGGAGGCGGCGCAGAACAACGGCGCCACGGCCGTGCAGTACTGGCGTCATGTCGCCCTCCCGGTGCTGCTGCCGTCGCTGCTGGGCGGGCTGGTGCTGCTGTTCGGCAGCGCCTTCGCCGCGTACGCCACCGCCGCGGCCATGGTGGGCAGTTCGGTGCCGCTGGTGACCCTGCAGATCGCCGACGCCATCTCCGGCAACGTGCTGGTCGGCCAGGAGAACGTGGCGCTCGCCCTCAGCCTCGACATGGTCCTGGTCGCCGGTCTGGTCATGGCCGTGTATCTGCCCCTGCAACGACGGAGTGCGCGATGGCTCGACGCCTGAACGTGTGGCGGTGGGTCGTCCTCGGCCTGGCCGCGCTGTACTTCCTGATCCCGCTCGCCGCGTCCGTGGTCTTCACGGTCGACGTGCCGGGGCAGGGCGTCACCTTCGACGCCTACTCGCAGATCGTCTCCACCGCCGGCTTCGGCTCCAGCCTGCTGCTGTCGCTGGAACTCGCGCTGGCCACCATCGCGATCGTCCTGCTGCTGATGGTGCCCGCCATGGTCGCGCTGCGACTGAGCGCGCCGCGACTGCGGCCGGTGGTGGAGGTGGTGTGCTCGCTGCCGCTGGTCGTGCCGCCGATCGCGTTCGTCGCCGGGATCGCCACGGTGCTGAAGTGGGGCCCCGATCATCTGTCCCGTACCCCGCTGTTCGAGACGTTCGTGGCCATCCAGAACCCGACCTTCCCGTTCGTGCTGGTCCTGGCGTACGTGGTGATGGCGCTGCCGTTCGTGTACCGGGCGCTGGATTCCGGGCTGCGGGCCGTCGACGTGCGCACGCTGGTCGAGGCCGCCCGCAGCTGCGGGGCGGGCTGGCCGCAGGCGCTGGTGCGGGCGGTGCTGCCCAATCTGCGCGGGGCACTGCTGAACGCTGCCTTCCTCACGCTCGCCCTGGTGCTGGGCGAGTTCACGGTCGCCCAGTTGCTGGGGTTCCAGCCGTTCGCCGTGTGGATCTACAGCGTCGGCGGATCGCAGGCCCAGCTGTCCGTCGCCGTGTCCGTGCTCAGTCTCCTCGTGACCTGGGCCCTGCTCCTCGCGCTCGCCGGTGTCGGTGGGCGCACCCGTACCGCTTCGTCCCGAGGGTGAACCATGACCGCCACCACGCTTGAGCAGACCACGGTCGGCAAGGCCGCCACCGTCGAATTCCAGGGACTGCGCCGGGAGTTCGGGGCGACCGTCGCCCTGGACGGGCTCGATCTGACCGTGCGGCCCGGGGAGTTCCTGGCGCTGCTCGGCCCCTCCGGCTGCGGCAAGACGACCGCGCTGCGGATGCTCGCCGGGTTCGAACACCCCGACTCCGGCGCGGTGCTGGTCGACGGCGAGGACGTCACCCGGGTCCCGGCCCACCGCCGGGACGCCGGGATGGTCTTCCAGTCGTACAGCCTCTTCCCGCATCTCAACGCGCTCGACAACGTCGCCTTCGGGCTGCGGATGCGCAAGGTGCGCACGGCCGAACGGCGCTCACGCGCCGCCGAGTTGCTGGAGCTGGTCGGTCTCGCCGACAAGGGCGACCGGTTCCCGCACCAGCTCTCCGGCGGTCAGCAGCAGCGCATCGCGCTCGCCCGGGCCCTCGCCCTGCGTCCGCGTGTCCTGCTGCTCGACGAGCCGCTCTCGGCGCTGGACGCCAAGGTGCGGCTCACGCTGCGCGAGGAGATCCGTCGGCTGCAGCAGGAACTCGGTATCACCACCCTGTTCGTGACCCACGACCAGGAGGAGGCGCTGTCGATCGCCGACCGGGTCGCCGTGATGCGGGCCGGGCGGCTCGAACAGTGCGCCGAGCCCGGCGAGTTGTACGGGCGGCCGGCCACCGCGTTCGTCGCCGAGTTCGTCGGCACGATGAGCCGGATCCCCGGGCGGCTGTCCGGAGAGAGCGTGGAGGTGCTCGGACTGCGGCTGCCCGCCGAGGGAACGCTGCCCACCACGGCGGAGGTCGACGTCCTGGTACGGCCCGAGGCCGTGCACGTGACGGCCGACGAGGGCGGCGACGCCCAGGTGATCGCCACCGCGTTCCTCGGCGCGACCACCCGGCTCACCGTGCGCCTGGCCGACGGCACCGAGGTGAAGGCCGACCTGCCCACGCACGAGGCGACCGCCCTCGGCGCGGGAGCCGCCGTACGGGTCTCGCTGCCGCAACGTCCGGTGCTGGTGGCCGAACGAGCGGCCTGAGCCCGACCCGCCATCGATCCCGGCGTCCCGGCGTCCTTGGACTTCGGACGCCGGTACCTGTCCCCCACCGAAAGATGAGACCGTGACCCAACCCCCGCTCCAGGCTGTCCTGTTCGACATGGACGGCACGCTCGTCGACACCGAGCGGCTGTGGTGGGAGGCGGTGCAGGACATCGCCACGGGCCTCGGCCGCCCGCTGACCGAGGCCGACCAGCCGGAGGTGCTCGGCAGACCGGTCGAGCACACCGCCGCCTGGCTCGCCGAGCTCACCGGCGCGCCGGGGCTCGCCGACCGGCTGCACCGCGAGTTCACCGAGCGGGTGCGCACCGGCATCGTGCCCCGCCCCGGCGCACTGGACCTCCTCGACGCCCTCGCCCGCGAGGGCGTACCGACCGCGTTGGTCACCGCCTCGCCGCGGACGGTCACCGACAGCGTGCTGGCGGTGCTCGGCGCCGACCGCTTCCGGGTGTCCGTCACCGCCGACGACACCGCGCGCACCAAGCCCGACCCGGAGCCCTATCTGGCCGCCTGCCGCGCCCTCGGCGTCGACCCGGCCGGCTGTGTGGCGGTCGAGGACACGCCTACCGGTGTCCGCTCCGCCGAGGCCGCCGGATGCGCCGTGCTGGCGGTACCGTCGCTCGCGCCCATCGAGTCCGCGCCCGGGCGGACGGTCGTGGCCAGTCTGGAGGAGACGAGCGTGAGCCGGTTGCGCGGTCTGCTGGGAACGCGGCTGCGGGTGATGAGCTGGAACCTCTGGCACGGCGGTGCGAAGGTCGACGACCACCGGGCCAAGCAGCTGAAGGTCGTCCTGGACACCGAGGCCGATGTCGTGGGCCTGCAGGAGACGGCCGGTACGGCGGCCCGGGAACTCGCCGAGGCGCTGGGCTGGCACCACCATCAGGCGGGCGAGAACCTCGGCATCATCAGCCGCCACCCGATCACGGCAGGCCTCGGCGATCTCGAGGTCGGCTTCTACGGGGCCACCGGCGCCCGTATCCGGGTCGACGGCACGCACGAGGTCGACGTGTGGACGGCCCACCTCCACTACACGCCGTACGGCCCCTACGAAGCCGCCTTCGACGGGCTCCCGGCGGCCGAACTGATCGCCCACGAGGACGTGCGGCTCGCCCAGATGAAGGACGCGCTGCGGCAGATCGCCGAGACCGCCGGGTCGACCACGCCCGTCGTCCTGACCGGCGACTTCAACTGCCCCTCCCACCTGGATCGGCCGCAGGTCGCCTGGCCGGTCACCCGGGCCGCCGAGGAGGCGGGTCTGCGCGACTCCTACCGCGAGGCCCACCCCGACCCGGCGCGCGCCCCCGGACACACCTGGTCGCCGGTCCACGCCCGGCACGAGAACGATCCCGCGCGCGAGGAGCCGCAGGACCGGATCGACTACGTCCTGCACAACGGGCGCGGCCTGTCGGTCACCGACTCCCGCACGGTCGTCACGGGCGTGCCGCGCGCCTGGCCCGACGTCGCCGGCAACGACTGGCCGTCGGACCACGCTGCGGTGCTGACGACGTTCACGGTGCACCGGGTGGAGTGACGGGTCAGGGGCTGTCGCCGTGCCAGTCGAAGCGGCGGGCGTCGTCGGGGCGCGGTACGTACAGGGCCCGGCCGCCGGTGCCGTACCGGCCTATCTCCGTGCGCAGGGGTATTCCCTCGCGCAGATCGCCCTCGCTGCGGCCGGTGATGTCCAGCAGCAGGCCGTCCAGCGGGCCGCCGACGAGCTCGGCGTAGGTGCGGCCGGGGCGGGGTGCGGCGTCCTCGTGGTCGGCGCCGTAGACCCGGCCCCGCATGAACTCTGTCTCGTCCATGGCCTCAGCGTCGCATCCGGCACTGACAACGCGGGGCCGGGCGTCAGCCGGCGGCGTTGTCGACGCGCATCCGCACCTGTTCCTCGAGGCGCTCAAGGCTGGTGTCGAGGGCCTGCCGGACCGCCGCCTCGCCGGGGTCGTGGGTGTCGTCGGCGAAGGACAGGTGCACGGTCACCCGGCTGGTCCCGCTGTCGGCGTCCTCGACCCTCAGCCAGCCGGCGTAGCCGCTGTCGTCGCTCGTGCCCCATTCGAGCCGCATGTCGTGGGGGTGCGGCCGCAGGACGGCGGGCGTGTCCTGGTCGGCGTGTTCCTCGTGGACGGTGACGGCCGGCGGCCGCTCGGGCCGCACATGGAGCGTGTTCGGCAGCCAGCCATCCAACTGCCCGACGTTGGCCGCCTGGTCGAAGACGTGCTCGGGCAGGGCCGGCATGGCGCGGGAACGCTCGTACTCGGTCATCGGTCATCACCTCCGGTTGGGTGGCGCACAGGCGACGCGTGCCCTTTTTGCGGTGATTGAACCGACGATCAGGGGGGTGACCGCCCGGCCCGCGGGGCGGAGCGCCAACTTCTCGGCCGGTCGGGGCAGTTCCCGCCGCGGAAACGGACCGTGGGCGCACCTGTTCGGCCATCATCCGTCAGTCCCGGAGACACCGGCCCGCGGGCACCGCGCCGCGCCTACGGTCCGTGCATCGGACGGAACGGCGAACGCCGGTCCGCCGCAGCCGACGGACAAGGGGAGGCGCTATGGCGAGTGTGGAAGTGTCGCTGAAGGAGATGATGACCGCGGTCGAGGGGTCGGTGGGAGCCGCGGTCGTCGACTACACCAGCGGCATGGCCCTGGGCACCCTGGGCGGGGGCAAGGACCTGGACCTGACCATCGCCGCGGCCGGCAACACGGACGTGATCCGGGCCAAGGTGCGCACGATGGAGCAGCTGGGCCTCAAGAGCCGCATCGAGGACATCCTGATCACGCTGGAGAAGCAGTACCACCTGATCCGGCTGATCACCGGACGCACGGGGAACGGGCTGTTCCTGTACCTCGTGCTCGACAAGGAGCGCTCCAACCTGGCGATGGCCCGGCACCAGCTCAAGCGGGTCGAGGAACAGCTGGAGATCTAGACCGAACCGAAGTCCCGGGCCGTCGTGCGCCCATGATGTGAAGACTTCTTCAAGTCACCACATCAGCATGGTCCCAATTCGTGTCTGCACGCTGCCCGGGGGGACGAGGATCGGCGCGACAGAGAGTGTGCGGCGGCGCCCCGGGGTGCCGCCGCACCCCGGCACCCCCACCCGACCCGGCAGGGAGCGAGCACTCATGCAGGTCCCCCTCTACCAGGCCAAGGCGGACTTCTTCCGCATGCTCGGGCACCCCGTGCGGATCCGGGTCCTGGAACTGCTCCAGCACGGGCCCGTGCCGGTGCGGGACCTGCTCGCCGACATCGAGATCGAGCCGTCCAGCCTCTCCCAGCAGCTGGCCGTGCTGCGCCGTTCCGGCATCGTGGTGTCCATCCGGGAGGGCTCCACCGTCCGCTACGCGCTGGCCGGCGGTGACGTCGCCGACCTGCTGCGGGCCGCCCGCCGCATCCTCACCGAACTGCTGGCCGGACAGAACGAACTCCTCGCGGAGCTGCGGCAGGCCGACTCCGCTCCTCCGGGACCACCACCGGCGGCGCGCATCGGCGGGCAACTGGCTCGTTACTCCGCCGGAGTGGTGGAACCCGGCGGCCGGTCGTAGCGTCGGATGCAGTACTACTGCTGGCGCCGGGAGCCGACATGCGCCGACACACACCCACCATCGCGGTCACCCTCTGTGCCGTCGCGTCCCTGGCCGCCGCGGCCGGGACGCCCTCGGCCGCCCGTACGACATCCGTGCCGACCGTCGAGGCCACCCGGCACGTCAGGGCGCCGGTGCTCGTGGACTGTCTCTTCCATCCCAAGGTCCGGCCGGCCGACTTCGTGCTCGCCTGCGGCGACGGCAACAGCCGCCTGACGTCGCTGCGTTGGTTCCACTGGGGGACCGCGTCGGCGCGGGCCGTGGGCGTGAACTGGGTCAACGACTGCAAGCCGTACTGCGCGGCGGGCCGCTTCCACGCCTACCCCGTGGTCGTACGGCTGGATCATCCGCGGCCCTGGAAGAAGCGGCCGCAGCTGTCGCACTACGGCCGGATGACCCTGAAGTACACCAACGGCCGCCCGGAGGGGTTCTCACGGACGGTGTCCTACCCGCTGTGGGACTGATCCCGCCGGTCCTGAGCGTCCCGCGCGGCCCGCAGCTGGGGTGACTCCCCCGCGGCCAGGTGTTCGAGCACCTCGACCAGCTCCTGACAGGCCTGTTGCACCGAGCGTCTGGTGTTGAGCTGCTCGGTGATCACCGCTGACAGCAGCAGCGCCGTCAGTGCCATCGCCCCGTTGAAGGCCTGAAGCTTGATCATGATCTCGATGCGGGACAGCCGCGCGAACGGGCCTGTCCCCTCGGTCGCCGCGACCGTGGCCAGGACAGAGGCGGCCAGCGCGCACAGCATGCTGCCGGCGAGCTGGAAGCGCAGGGCCGCCCAGATCAGCAGCGGGTAGACGAGGAAGAGCAGGCTGTCTGAGCTGCGGGCGGCGAAGGGCAGGAGGGCGCAGGCGACCAGGGTCAGGCCGGCGGCCTCCTTCCAGCGGGGCAGGTGCGGCGGCCAGTGCGCGCGGGGCAGCAGAAGCAGGACCGGGGTCACGATCAGCACCCCCATCGCGTCGCCGACCCACCACGCCGACCAGACGAGCCAGAAACTGTGCGCGGCGAGCTTCCCGCTGAGCACGAGGCAGCCGGCGCCCGCGGTCGCGCTGATCAGCATGGACGCCAGCGCGCCCAGGAACACCAGTGCCACGCCGTCCCGCAGCCGGGCGAGGTCGGTGCGAAAGCCCACCCTGCACAGCAGGAAGTAGGCGCAGACGGGGGCGGCGGTGTTGCCCACCAGGGTGCCGATCACATCGGGCTGGACGGACGTGATGGACATGACGACGAGGAGGGCACCCAGGACGATGCCGGGCCAGGCCCGCAGGCCGAACAGCAGCAGACAGGCCAGCGCCACCCCGGTGGGCGGCCAGATGGGGGTGACCACGGCGCTCTCGACGACGAGCTGGCGCAGCAGGCCCAGCCGCCCCGCTCCGAGGTAGGCGGCGGCGACTCCCGCCGTCAGGAAGGCGAGGTCGAGAGGGCGACGGATGCCCTGGTTACCCACCACAGACGCCATCAGACACCGTCACCGCCCGCTCGGCGAGGCGAGCCGGTCCTACCTCGCCGCGGCCGGGTCGTCGTGGGTGACGACCAGGACGGCCGCGTCGTCCTCGTGCCCGACCCGTTCGGCCACCTTCATCACGGCGGCGGCCAGCGAGTCGGCCGCCATGCCTGCCACGGCGGCGATGCCGGCGAGCCGGGCGACCTGGTCGAGACCCTCGTCGACGCTCAGCGAGGGGCCCTCCACGACGCCATCGGTGACCAGGACGAACACTCCACCGGGGGTGATCCGGTGCCGGGTCATGGGATACCGGACGCCGTCCAGGATGCCGAGCGGCGGGCCGCCCTCGTCCTCGGCGACGCCGGACTTTCCGTCGGCGGTGGCCCAGATGTGGGGGACGTGTCCGGCCCGGGCGCTCTCCAGGACGCCGGTGGCCGGGTCGAGCCGTATGAAGGTGCAGGTGGCGAAGAGGTCGGTGCCCAGGGACAGGAGCAGGTCGTTGGTGCGGGCCAGCAGCTCCCCGGGCTCGCTCGCCACGGAGGCGAGGGCCCGCAGGGTGACCCGGACCTGGCCCATGAACGCGGCCGCCTCGATGTTGTGGCCCTGGACGTCGCCAATGGACAGTCCGATGCGGCCGTCGGGCATGGTGAAGGCGTCGTACCAGTCGCCGCCGACGTTGAGGCCGTGGTAGGCGGGGGCGTAGCGGACGGCCAGGTGGAGGTGGTGCGCGGAGGGCAGGTCCCTGGGCAGCATGCCGCGCTGCATGGCGACGGCCAGCTCGACCCGGGAGCGCTGCAGCTCGGCCAGCTCGCGCGCCCGGGCGGTCAGCGACCCGAGACGGGCGAGCAGTTCGTCGCCGTCCTCCGTAGGGCGCATCAGGGACATTGATCACTCCGGCGGGGCCGTGGGCCGTGGCCCCTTCAGGGCAAAACCCCCGATTTCGCGTTTAAGAAGATGATAACGACAGAGTCAGGGCGGCGCGGAGTTCCGCCCTGACTCCACCACCACGGTGATCAGCCGCCCAGGGCGGCCATGACGACGTCCTTCGCCTCCTCCTGCACCTGGCGCAGGTGTTCGGGACCGTGGAAGGACTCGGCGTAGATCTTGTACACGTCCTCGGTGCCCGAGGGGCGGGCCGCGAACCAGGCGTTCTCGGTGCTGACCTTGATACCGCCGATCGCGGCGCCGTTGCCCGGTGCCTCGGTGAGCACCCCGGTGACCGGCTCGCCGGCCAGGGTGTCGGCGGTGACCTGGGCCGGTGAGAGCTTGGCCAGCAGCGCCTTCTCCTCGCGGGTCGCGGGGGCGTCGATGCGTGCGTAGGCGGGGGCGCCGAAGCGCTCGGTCAGGGCCGCGTAGTGCTCCGAGGGGGTCCTGCCGGTGACGGCGGTGATCTCCGAGGCGAGCAGTGCCAGGATGATGCCGTCCTTGTCGGTGGTCCACACCGAGCCGTCCCGGCGCAGGAAGGAGGCGCCCGCCGACTCCTCGCCGCCGAAGCCGATCGAGCCGTCGACGAGCCCGTCCACGAACCACTTGAACCCGACCGGCACCTCGACCAGCCGGCGCCCGAGGTCCGCGGCGACCCGGTCGATCATGGTCGACGACACCAGGGTCTTGCCGATACCGGTGTCGGCGGGCCACTGGTCGCGGTGGCCGTAGAGGTAGGCGATGGCGGCGGCCAGGTAGTGGTTGGGGTTCATCAGACCGGCGTCCGGGGTGACGATGCCGTGCCGGTCGGAGTCGGCGTCATTGCCCGTGGCGATGGTGAAACGGTCCCGCTGTTCGATCAGCGAGGCCATCGCGTACGGCGAGGAGCAGTCCATCCGGATCTTGCCGTCCCAGTCCAGCGTCATGAACCGCCAGGTGGGATCGGTGAGCGGGTTGACCACGGTCAGGTCGAGCCGGTGCTGCTCGGCGATCCGGCCCCAGTAGGCCACCGAGGCCCCGCCCAGCGGGTCGGCTCCGATACGGACGCCGGCCGAGCGGATGGCGTCGAGGTCCAGCACATGGGGCAGGTCGGCGACGTACGCGCCGAGGTAGTCGTGGCGGCGAGTGGTCTCGGCGGCGAGCGCCCGGGCGTAGGTGACGCGTTGTACGTCCTTCAGACCGCCGGCGATGATCTCGTTGGCCCGGTCCTGGATCCAGGACGTGGCCTCCGAGCCGGCCGGTCCCCCGCTCGGCGGGTTGTACTTGAAGCCTCCGTCGGCGGGCGGGTTGTGGGAGGGGGTGACCACGACGCCGTCGGCGAGGCCGGAGGCGCGGCCGCGGTTGTGGGTGAGGATGGCGTGCGAGACCGCCGGGGTGGGCGTGTAGCCGTCGGCGCTGTCGATGAGCACCGTCACGCCGTTGGCCGCGAACACCTCGAGCGCGGTGACCTGCGCCGGCTCGGACAGGGCATGGCTGTCCGCGCCGAGGAAGAGGGGCCCGTCGGTGCCCTGCCGGGCCCGGTACTCGCAGATCGCCTGGCTGGTGGCGGCGATGTGGTCGTCGTTGAACGCGGTCGCCAGGGACGACCCTCGGTGCCCCGAGGTACCGAACGCCACCCGCTGCCCCGGGTCCGCTGGGTCCGGGTGCAGCGCGTAGTACGCGGTGACCAGCCGGGCGACGTCGACGAGGTCCCCGGGGCCCGCCTGCTGACCCGCTCGCTCGTGCTGCATGTGCCCGCTCCTCCACATCGGTTGACCAAAACACCTGCCGCCCCCCATCTTCCCTCGTCAAGGGGGCGGCAAGCGATAGCGGGTCAGTGTCCGGGACGCCCCAGCAGCGTGCACACGAAGTTCTCCTGGACGGTGCGCACTCGTTGCAGCAGCTGCGGATTGGTGGACTGGGTGATCTGGGAGGTTACGGAGAAGGTCAGCGACCGGCGGCCGTCGGGGGTGGCTGCGGCCAGCTGGGTGTAGCCGGCGGTGTTTCCGGTGTGCCCCAGCACGACACCGCACCGGGTCTCGTAGCGGAACAGGGCCGGCCCGGCGGAGTTGCGGCCGGGACCCGCCGGCTCGGACGCCCCGGGGATCCAGCGCCGTTGCCGGCGTACGACGTCCGGGCCGAAGAGGGCGCCGCCCACATAGCCGCGGATGAAGCGGGTCAGGTCGGCGGGCGTGGAGACGATGCCTCCCGAGGCCCATGAGGCGGAGGCGCTGAAGAGTCCACTGACGTCCTCCGGGGGCGCGGGCGGGGCGACGGCGTAGCCGTGCAGATAGGGCCGGGGCATGAGGTGGCCCTGGGGCAGGCTGGTGTCGCGCAGGTACAGCGGCCGGTGGACGAGTTCGCGCAGCAGTTGCTCGTACGGCGTCCCGGTGACCGCCTCCGCCATCAGGGCGACCGCGATGTTGTCGGAGTTGGAGTAGTGGTACCGGCTGCCGGGGCGGAACAGGAGGGGCTCGTCGGCCACGAAGTCGAGCAGGTGGTGGGGATCGAAGATGTGGTGCGGGTCGGCTGTGATGATCTGCCGAAACTCCGGGTCGTCCGAGTAGTCGGGCAGGCCGCTGGTGTGGTTCAGGAGTTGACGCAGGGTCACCTGGTACCAGGCTTGGGGAAGCTGGGGCAGTCTGCGGCCGATGGTGTCGTCCAGGCGGAGCGCGTGCCGGTCGACGAGGCTGAGGGCGACCGCGCCGCTGAACGCCTTCGCCACGCTGGCGATGCGCATGTGGTCGTTGATCTGCGGCTTGCGGCCGGTGGCGAGGTCGGCGACGCCGGCTGTGACGACACGCCGGTGACCGTCCTGCTGCAGGACCGCGATGGCACCGGGCGGGCCGCCCGGGGTGTGCACCAGGGCCTCGAGCTGCCGGCGCAGGTCGGTGTCGCTCGGGCCGGGGGTGGCGGCGGTGCTCGCGGTGGCCGGGGTCAGTGCGGCCAGGCAGAGCGCGGCGACACAGGCCGCACGCAGTCGGAGTCGGCGGCTGCGGGGCTGGGATGAACGCATGGGGGCTCCGGGGGGTCGGTCGACAGGCCCACCCTTTCCCGCGTCGGCGAGGCGAGCGCCCCGGGCTGCTGCATACGGCGCAACAAGGCGGACCGGCGGCGTCCCCCCGCCGGGCCGTCGCGGCCGTCAGGACTGATCGGCTCCCATCAGGGTGCGCAGCTCGAACTCGTCGTACGCCTCGGTCTCCTGGCGTCCGCTCAGCAGTGAGCCGAGCCAGCCGAGGAGGAAGCCGACCGGGATGGAGACGATGCCGGGGTTCTGCAGCGGGAACCAGGCGAAGTACCTTTTCTCCGGCCAGGCTGTCTCAAATACGGCGCACGGCAATAAGGAGGAGGTGATCAGTCCAGTAGTCCTGCGGCGAGCGTCGCGCCCAGTTCCCAGCACGCCTCGACGTCCGCCTTGCGGGGCTCGCCGGTGACCGTGACGGGCCGCGCGGTACGGCGCCAGCCGAGTCCGGTGGTGATCGCGTCGATACCGCGCACCGCGCCGGTGACGTCGCTGCCGCCGTGCACGTAGTAGCCGAAGGGGCGGCCCTGGGTGGCGTCCAGGCACGGGTAGTAGATCTGGTCGAAGAAGTGCTTGAGGGCCCCCGACATGTACCCGATGTTGGCCGGGGTGCCCAGCAGATACGCGTCGGCCCCGAGCACGTCGGACGCCGAGGCAGACAGGGCCGGGCGGCGGACGACCTCGACACCCTCGATCTCCGGCGCGGTGGCACCGGAGACGACGGCTTCCAGCAGCGTCTGGCAGTTGGGCGAGGGTGTGTGATGCACGGTCAGCAAGGTGGGCACACCGGCACCCTGCCGTCGTGGGCCCACCTCGCGCAAGGCGACGCCGCGCCGGGGCGGGGCGCACGGACCTGGTGGCCCGGTCCGTGCGCCCCGCGAGATCAGCGCAGGAAGCTGCGCTTGGAGCGGGCCAGCAGGATCAGGCCGCCGATCAGCAGCACGGTGCCGGCCGCGGCGGGCCACAGCGAGGTGCCGGTAGCGGCGAGGTTGCCGCCCTGGACGGCCTGGGGCTCGGTCTGGTTCGCGGCGATCGGGGCGTTGCCGCCGGTGGCCTGGGACTGGGACTGGGCGGAGCCGTCACCGGCGTTGCCGCCGCCGTTGGCCGGGGTGGCCGCCGCGCTGCGGGAGGGCGAGGGCTTCGCGTAGACCTTGGGCTCCGACGTGCTGGAGATGGTCGGCTGGTCGTCGTTGGCCGGCTGGGTCTGCGGTGCGGTGGTCGCGGGCTGCGTCTGCTGCCCGCCCGATCCGGAGCCGGAGCCGGAGTTGCCGTTGTCGCCGGAGCCGGAACCCTGATTGCCGTTGTTCCCGGAGCCGGACGCACCGCCCTGGTCGCCCTTGCCTCCGGAGCCGCTCTGGTCTCCCTTGTCGCCGCCGTTGCCCTGGTCGCCCCCGGCGGGCGGGGTGGTGACGGTCTGCGTCGGCTCGGCCGTCGGGTCCTGGCTCTGCTGCCCGCCCGGCTGGTCCGTCGGCTGCTCGCTCGGCTGCTGGGTCGCTCCCCCGTCGCCGCCCGGGTCCTCACCGGTGCCGGAGCCGCACTGACGGCCGCCGTTGATGCAGGACACCATCTCCTTCATCAGGTTCTCGTCGAAGACGTTGATGAAGTCGCCGTGGTCGGTGACCGGCTTGTGCAGCTGCTCCGGGAAGGAGTCCACCGCGAACAGCGGTGTCGTACGGCCGCCGTCCTGGAGGCTGGGCGCCTTGACGTCGTAGACGATCCGCTGCACCAGCTGGGGTATCGCCTTGAACCCGTTCGCGCAGTTGCCGGAGGCGTCGGCGAAGGCCACGTGGGTGCGGTGGTTGGCGCTGTCGATGTTGCGGCCGTCCCAGCAGCTCTGGAAGCGGAAGGTACGCACCACGTCGCTGCCCTGCGGGCACAGCGGGTACTTGTCCTTGAGCTGCCGGTCCTCGAACCCGGTGCAGCTCCAGGAGGCGTTGGCGTTGGCCGGACCGTTGACGAAGGCCTTCGCGTCACCGGTGATGATGCGCAGCAGCCGGGGCATTTCCGTGACCTGGCCGCGCGGGCTGCCGATGAACGTCATCGTGACCTGCTTGGGCGTGACGATCTGGCCGGCGTTGCCCTCGATGCCGCCACCGGGCGAGCCCGCGTCCTTCTCCTGCGTGCCGTTCTGCAGACGCAGCACCGGCCAGTAGTACGTGGACTTGTCGCCCTGGTTCTCGCAGCTGGTGTCGGCCTTCGCGAGGTCGTCGTCGCTGGCGAAGGCGTTGTTGGACTGGTTGCCGATGTAGTCGTGGAAGTGGTGGGCGCCGTTGGTGACGCCCGGGGCGACGATCACGTTGTCCGAGTTGCGCAGCCCGCCCGCGTTGACACCGCAACTGGTGGTGAAGGTGCCCTTGGAGACGAAGGAGTTCAGATCCGGCGCCGCGTTGGGCTGGACGGTGTTGATGTCCTGGTAGTCCGCGGCGACGGGCCCGTTGCCGGCCTGACCTCCGTTGCCCGACTGCTGGTTGCCCTGACCCTGACCTTGGCCCTGACCTTGGCCCTGGTCCTGCCCCTGGTTCTGGCCGTTCTGCGGGCTGCTGCTCGCGTCCTGCCCGCCGTCCTGCTGGTTCCAGGTGCGCAGGGAGCAGCCGGCGAGGTCGCCGAGACCCGAGGGGCGGTCACCGGCGTTGTCGATGGCGTCGGTGATCCGCCCGATGGTCTCGGTCCGCTTGTCCTTCAGCGGGTTCATCACGCTGCCGTCGGTGAACCCGCTGTCCTGCCGCTGTTCCGGGGTCGCCGCCTGCAGCCGCTGGTAGGCCTCCGCGATCTGCTGGTCCAGCTGGGCCAGTTGCTGGTCGACGTCCGGTCGTGCCTGGTCGGGGACCTGCGTCAGCTTGCTGCCGACGTCCGGACAGTCGATCGTGCCGGACATGGCGCTGCGCGTGGTGGCCTGTTCCCCGTCCGAACCGCCCTCGGTGGCGGAGGCGTAGACGTTGGCCGCGACGAGCCCGCCGCCGCCCAGGATCAGCGCGAAGGCCGCGAAGGTGGCGCGGCGTGGGCCTGTCGGGCGTCTGCGAGTGCTGCGTCCCACGAGAGTTCTCCTACGTCATGGCGGTCGGGCATGGAAATCCCTTGCCCCATACGGACCGCGGGGCCCGTCCGTTCAATCGCCCCTCGGATTCATAGGAGATTCTCAGTGGAGATCTCACGCCCCTCTTGCTCAGGCCCGTGCCGGCGCCGTGACCTCGTCGGCCGTCAGAACCCTGCCGTACACGCGGAAGTTGTCGACGGAGGCCTTCAGGTACGGGTCGGCGTACTGGGACCTGCCCACCCAGCCGGCCCGGATGTGGTTGCCGAAGTACCGCGGCTCGATGGTGATCCGGGTGTTGCGGCCGGCCTCCGCCCCGTCGACGTAGAGCACGGCCGTGCCGCCGCCGTAGGTGACGGGGCGGCATTCGGAGGGGGAACCCGCCGATCCGATTCGTCGAAGTACGAGTTCGGATCAGCGGCGCCACGCCCTGCGGCCATGAACCCGGCTACCAGAAGCCGGCCGCGGCCGGTGGCGGGCACTGGCACGCCGACGGCGGCGCGGCGCGGCTGGGTCGACAACCGTGCCAACGTCGTCGCCAGTGTCCATGTCGAGCCGCGCGCCGCGGTGTTCGGCGACTCGACGGTCACCGGCAACGCCCGGATCGAGATCCTGGCCCGGGTCAACTCCGGTGCCACCGGGAGCGGGAACGTGGTCGTCAAGGACAACGCCATCGTCCTGGGCGGCGCGATCCTTTCCGGCACCCTTGGGCGACATTGATCCGGCGTACTCGGCGTTCACGGGCGCGGAGCCGGCGATCACCGTCCAGCCGGACGCGCGGCGGGGCGCAACCGTCAATCGGTGCGCCCCGCAAGGTCGTTGCCGCCGACAGCGGCGCTGAGTTCTCGGATCCGGTGTGGTCAGCCGAGGGGATCGAGGAAGGTCAGTACTGACGCGTCCTCCTCGATCAGCGGGGCGAGGGCGGTGTTGAACGGGGCGCCGTAGGGGGCCTTGAGATGTGCCTGGAAGGCGTCCTCGTCCCGGTACACCTCGAAGATCCAGAAGGCGCGCGGGTCGGATGCCTTGGTGTAGGCCTCGAAGGCGAGGTTGCCGTCCTCCTCCCGCACCTTCCGGGTGTACTCCCGCAGCAGGCCGGCGACCTCGTCCTCAGCTCCCTTGCGGGCGGTGAACTCGGCGAACAGGGTCTTTTTCACTATGGGGTGTCCTTGCGTGGGGTGCGGTGCGGATGTCCGGCGCCGGGCGTCAGTTACGTGGCGGCCATCCGGCCGGGACTGTCAACCGGCTTTCGGGATGAGCTTCTTGGCCCCGGTCATGATGGCGACCGCGTCCTCCATGGAGTGGGACTGCGGGGTGATGACGCCGGCACAGCCGCCGAGACGCTGGATGTGGATGCGGTCGGCGACGTCGAACACGTTCGGCATGTTGTGGCTGATGAGGATGACGCCGAGGCCCTGATCGCGCAGGTCGCGGACGAGCTTGAGGACCTGGCCGGTCTCCCGGACGCCGAGGGCGGCGGTGGGTTCGTCGAGGATGACGACCCGGCCGCCGAAGGCGCCCGCGCGGGCGACGGCCACCGACTGGCGCTGGCCTCCGGAGAGGGTCTCCACGGCCTGGTTGATGTTCTGCAGGGTGCTGATACCGAGTCGTTTGATGTGGTCGGCCGCCTGCTTCTTCATCTCGCCGGTGTCCAGCATGCGGAAGACCGAACCGAGCACGCCCTTGCGGCGGATCTCGCGAGCGAGGAACAGATTGCTGGCGATGTCCAGTGCCGGGGCGACGGCCAGGGTCTGGTAGACGGTCTCGATGCCGGCGTCGCGAGCGTCCTGAGGGCGCTTGAAGCCGACCTCCTTGCCGTCGACGAGGATGCTGCCCTGGTCGGGAACAAGCGCTCCGGAGAGGCATTTGATCAGGGTGGACTTGCCGGCGCCGTTGTCGCCGATGACGGCGAGGACCTCGCCGGGGTAGAGGGTGAGGTCGACGTCGTTGAGACCGACGACCCTGCCGAAGACCTTGACCAGGCCCTTGGCTTCGAGGACGGGGGCGGTGGGGGTTGTCACGACTTCACGCTCCGGATCCACTGGTCGACGGAGACGGCCGCGATCACCAGGACGCCGACCGCGAGGACTTGGTAGTTGGGGTCGATGCCGGCCAGTGCGAGGCCGTTGACGAAGACCTGGACGATGAGCGCGCCGATCAGTGAGCCGACCACCACGCCGCGTCCGCCGAAGAGGCTGGTTCCGCCGATGACGACGGCGGTGATGGACTGCAGATTGGCGTTGAGGCCGCTGTTGGGGTCGCCGCCGCCGACCCGGCCGACCAGTATCCAGGCACCGACGGCAATGGCGAAGCCACCGACGACGTAGGCGCTCAGCAGGACCCGGTTGACGGAGATGCCGGCCAGTCGGGCGGCCTCGATGTCGTCTCCCACGGCGTACAGGTGCCGGCCCCAGGCGGTGTAGCGCAGGGCATAGCCGATCACCACGTACAGGGCGATCATGAGCAGGACACCGTAGGTCAGGTTCAGCTGGCCGATGGAGATCGTCTCGCCGCTCCACATCAGGATGTTCCCCGGCTGCAGGGAGACGGTCTGCCCCTTGGCGTAGATGAGCGTGATCGCCGTGAAGACGCTCAGCGTGCCGAGGGTGACGATGAACGGCGGCAGCTTGATCTTGGTGACCAGCAGTCCGTTGACGGCCTGGGCGGCGATGGCGACGACCGCCCCGGCGAGCAGGGCCGTCACACCCGGCCAGTGGTTGTCGGCGACGAGCTTCGACATCAGCAGCGAGGCGAGCACCATGACCGCGCCGATGGACAGGTCGATGCCGGCGGTGAGGATGATGACGGTCTGGCCGACGGCGAGCGAGCCGATGACAGCGACCTGCTGGGCTACCAGCGACAGATTCTGCAGGGCGTAGAAGCGGTCGTTGACCAGAGAGAACACGATCGCGGCGAGTACCAGGACGATCGCCGGGCTGAGGGCCGGCTGGCGGTGCAGCACGGAGTGGATGCGCTGGGCCGGGGTGGCGGGCCGGTTGAGGAACTCCTCCGCCGGTGCCGGTGTGGCTTGACTGTCCACGTGGGTGGTCACAGGGGGTCCTTCCGGATTGTCCTCGTGCGGGCCTTCATTCGGGCGCCGGGGCTCGTGACGTGCGGGTGCGCCGCCGGGGGTCGGGGCCGGCGGCGCACCGGCTCGGAGGGGATCAGCTGCCCCAGCAGGCGGACGCGGCCTGCGACGGGGACTGGACGGTCAGACCGTCGAGGGCCTTGGCGGCGACCAGCGCGGTGCCGGTGTCGTAGAACGACTTGCCGTTGGTCACGCTGGGCTTGCTGCCGCCGCGGGCCAGCTTGGCGATGGAGCTGACGCCGAGAGCGGCCATCTTGCCGGGGTACTGCACGGCGTCGGCCGCGAACTTCCCGCTGGTGACGTTCTTCAGGCCGGAGCAGCTGCCGTCGATCGCGTAGATCGCGACGTTCTTCTCCTTGCGGGCCGCCTTCAGGGCGTTGTAGGCGCCCTCGCCGGCGGGCTCGTTGATCGCGTAGACGACGTTGATGTCCGGGTTGGACGACAGGCAGTTCTCCATCGCGGTGCGTCCGCCGTCGATGGCGCCCTGGGTGGGCTGGTGGCAGGCGATCTTGTACGTGCCGCCCTTGCCGCCGGTGTACTTGCCGGACTTGGCCTCCTTGCCGTTCTCCGTCTTGCTGCCCGGGTCGATGCCCATGCCCTCCAGGAAGCCGTGGTCCCGGTCGATGTCGACGGAGACGACCTGGTTGTTGAACAGGTCGAGCATGGCGATGACCGCGGGCTTGCCGTTCAGGGCCGCCGCCGCGTACTGGCCGTCGAGCTTGCCGGCCTGCTCGTTGTCGGTGGCGTAGGTGATGTCGGCGACATCGGCCGGGTTGGGCGCGGTGTCCAGGGCGATCACGAACAGGCCGGCCTGCTTGGCGCGCTTGAGCGCGGCGTTCACCGCGTCGCCGTTGGTGGTGATCAGGATGCCCTTGTCGCCGCGTGAGATGGCGTTGTCGATGGCCGTGATCTGCGTCTGGGTGTCGCCGTCAGTGGTGCCCGCCGCCACGGTGAGGCTCACCTTGTCCTTGGCGGCCTGGGTCTTGGCGTCCTTCTCCATGCTCACGAAGTAGGGGTTGGTGAGCGTCTTGAGGATCAGCGAGACGCCCACCTTGCCGCCGCTGCCCGACCCGGACGCGGAGTTGCTCGAGTCCGAGGAGCCGCAGGCGGTGAGGGTGACGCCGAGGCACACGGTGATGCCGACGGCTGCCGCCCGGATGCGCCGACTGCGAAGGCTCGATGCCTGGCTGGTGGAGAAGTTCATGGCTTGATCCCTTTCAAAGCCGTCCCGTGGTCGACGCTGAGACAACGTTGACTGGGCGAGATACTGGGCCTGTATGGACGAGCCCGTCAAGACGCTGATAGACATGCGTGGGCAACGAGTAGGTAACGCGGAATTGGTTGGAGACAACGATGACTCAGGGTGAGGCGCCGCCCCGGACCCCTCGCAGCCGCCCCACCATGCGTGAGGTGGCCGCGTTGGCCGGCGTGGCCATCAAGACGGTCTCGCGCGTCTTCAACGGCGTCCCCACCGTCGATCCGGCGATCGTCGTCCGAGTCCGCGAGGCCGCCGACAAACTGGGCTACCGGCCCAACCTCACCGCCAGCAGTCTGCGCCGGGGGGACGGCCGTACGGCCACGATCGGGATGCTCGTCGAGGACGCGGCCAACCCCTTCTCCGCGGCCCTGACCCGCACCGTGGAGAACGTGGCCCGCGAGCGCGGAAGTCTGGTGCTGGTCGGCAGCCTGGACGAAGACCCGGCCAGGGAACGCGAGTTGGCCCAGGCCCTGATCGACCGCCGGGTCGACGGGCTGGTGATCGTGCCGGCCGGCCGCGACCACAGCTACCTGATCAGCGAACAGCGCTCGGGCACCTGCATGGTCTTCGTCGACCGCGAGCCCAGCCTGCTCGACGCGGACGCCGTCGTCTCCGACAACCGGCAGGGCGCGGTCACGGCCGTCGACCACCTGCTCAAGGCCGGCCACCGCCGCATCGCCTATCTCGGTGACCGGGCGACCATCTCCACCGCGGCCCAGCGCTTCGACGGCTACCGGCACGCCCTGGAAGTCGCGCACATCGCCTGCGACGACGAGCTCGTGCACCACACCGGGGCCAGCGAGGAGGCCGCCATCGAGGCGACCAGGCGCGTCCTTGCGCTGCCGAACCCGCCCACGGCGCTGTTCACCAGTCAGAACCTGGTCACCATCGGAGCCGTTCGCGCGCTGCGCGCCCTCGGCCGGCAGCACTCGGTCGCCCATGTGGGCTTCGACGACTTCCCCCTGGCCGACATCCTCAGCCCGGGGATCTCCGTCATCGCCCAGAACATCGAGCAGGTGGGCAAGACAGCCGCCGAGATGCTCTTCCGCAGGCTGGACGGCGACGAGTCGGCCGCGACCACCATCACCGTGCCGACCCGGCTGATCGAGCGGGGCTCCGGCGAGATCCGAGCCGGAGGACATCATGACTGAGGCGACGCACGGCACAGGCCGGGGGCCGGCCGTGACCGTGATCGGCGAGGCCCTCGTCGACATGGTCCAGTTGGAGACGCCCGGCGACTACCGTGCCCACCCCGGCGGCAGTCCGTTCAACGTGGCCGTGGGTCTTGCCCGCCTGGGTCACCACACCGCCCTCATGGCGCGGCTGGCCGACAACGCCTTCGGCCGGATGCTGCGCGCCCACGCCGTGGCCGAGGGCATCGACCTGGCCTTCTCCCCGTACGCCGCCGAACCGACCACGCTGGCCGTCGTCTCCATGGACCCGCAACGACGGGCCAGTTACGACTTCTATCTGGACGGCACGGCGGACTGGCAGTGGACCGAGGCGGAGACCGCCCGCGTGCCCGCGGGCACCGACGTGCTGCACTTCGGCTCCGTCGCGTCCTGGACACCACCGGGCGACGAGCACATCCACGCCGCCGCCGAACGGCTGCGGGCCGACGGCAGGACGCTGATCAGCTACGACCCCAACATCCGACCGGCCCTGCTGGGTGACGCGCAACGCGGCCGGCCCGTCGTCGAGCGCAGCGTCGGTGCGGCCCACATCGTCAAGGCCAGCCGCGAGGACGTGGAATGGCTCTACCCGGATGCGCCGATCGAGCGGATCGCCGCCCGCTGGCTGGACCTCGGGGCGCTCCTGGTCGTGATCACCGACGGCCCCGACGGCGCCCACGCCTTCCACGCCGGCGCGGGAAGCTTCAGCCGCGCCGGCCGGAAGGTCGCCGTGGTGGACACCGTCGGTGCGGGCGACGCCTTCACCGCAGGCCTCCTCGGCGCACTGCTCCGCAGCGGGCTGCACACCCCGCACAGCCTCGCCGCCGCCGCGGCCGCCTCCCTGGCCGCAGCCGTGGACGACGCGGTCCTCGTCTCCGCCCTCACCTGCGAACGCATGGGCGCCGACCCGCCCACCGCGCTGCCGCGCCCCGACCGCCCCGCCGACGCGCCGCTCACCCCGGATGACTTCGCCCGCACCGACAACACCGCCCACACGGTCGACCGGGACCGGACACCGGACGGGGTGCAGACGCCCGAGCCGATCGGCAGCTGACACTGACCCGCCACACCAGCCCCGCCACCTCGGTCTACTCCGCATCGAAGGCCGCCGTCGAAGCTCTGAGCCGCACCCTCGCCGCAGAACTCGGACCTCGCGGCATCCGGGTCAACTTCATCGCCCCGGGGCCGACCGCCACCGACTTCAACGGCGGAGCGATGCGGGACGACGCCGGAATGCGCCAGGTTCTGGCCGGACAGACCGCGCTCGGCCGCGTCGGCGAACCTGAGGAGATCGGTGACGCCATCGCCACGCTGGCCTCCGAGGGACTGCGCTGGGTCACCGCCCAGCGCATCGAGGTCTCCGGCGGCGCCCTCCTGTGACGCCGGGCGACGGCCGGTAGGGAAGCAGGCAGTGACGGCCCCAACTCACTCCGAGCAGCCCGACTCGTCCTCATCCTCGTCCAGCTCTGGCTCATCAGGGTCCCGAAGCGGGCGCAGGCCGCCGGCAACCGGAACGCCGGCGGTGAAGCTGTAGCGGCCGAGCAGAACCTTATCCACTTCTTCCCGCTCTGCACCGGCCTGACGATCCCCTGCACCGGCTGGCAGTCCCGGATGTGGCTCGACACCTGGATCTGACTTCGGCCCTCACGCGTCGGCCCAGTCGCCCGTCGACCGCCCGAGATAGGTGACCGGTCCCGGGTCGGGCACGTCGATCCCGTGGAAGCCGAGGCGGTCGTAGAAGGCCCTGGCCCCGGTGTTGGCGGTGACCATGCACAGGTGAACGGCCTTTGTGCCGCGCTCGTGCAGCGCCCGCAGGAAGGTGCGCATCAGGGCGCGGCCGTGGCCCTGTCCCTGCCAGTCGGGGAGCAGATCGATGTGCAGATGGGCGGGGTAGGCGGCGACCTCGGGGACAAGCATGCGCTCGGGGTCGTGCAGCAGCGCGATCATGGCCGCGTCCGGGGTGGTCGCCGGGCCGGCGAGCTCGGGGTAGCGGTCGGCGACCAGGGGCAGCCATACGGCGCGGAACTCCCGGACGAAACGCGGGGTGTCGGCGGTGCCCAGGACGTAGCCGACGGCCTGCCCCCGGCCGTCGTCGAGGACGAAGGCCAGCTCCGGCTCCAGGTGGACGTAAGGAGCGGCGAAGTTGACCGGGAAGATCGTGGGATCGGCGTACACGGGCCGGCTGTCCCCGCCGTTGTGTGCGGTGCGGACGCAGATGTCGTCGAGGGCCTCTCGGTCCTCGGGGCGGTAGGGACGTACGAAGGCAGACTCGGTCATCGCAGCATCCTGACCCCTTGGGAGCGCTCCCACAAGTCTCGGTCCCCGGGGAGCACACTTCGGCCATGATCATTGCCGCCCCTTGGCGCGCCCGCACATCCCCCACATGCGGAACAGGAATTGTTCGTGATGGTCTGGTCCGCCCAGGTGCGCCACAGGCCCCTTGTGGCGCATTCTTGCTGTGTCACCCCGCTGGGCGGGTACGGACGAGGTAGGGCCGATGACTGGGAGCGCGGAGGACGCACGGCACACGCCCGGACAGCTGGCCGCGCTGCTGCTGGACACCTCGACGGAGGCGATCGGGGCAGCGGGAGGCTACGCGGGAGGGGTCTATCTGCGGTCCGGCACGCCCGGACTGCTGCGGCTCGCCGCGCTCGCCGGACTCCCCGGCCCGCTGTTCCGGCCCTGGTGGCGCATGCACGTGGACCGGCCGTTCCCGGTGGCCGACGCCTACCGGCTCGGTGTCCAGGTCGTCCTGCCGAACGCCACCGAGACGATGCGCCGCTACCCGCAGTTCGCGGCCGGGCTGCCGTTCCAGTTCGGCTCGCTGTACGTGCCGGTGGTGGCCGGGTCCACCACGTTCGGGGTGCTCACCGTGTTGCGTCCCTCCTCCGCCGACGCCGCCGAGCTTCAGCACCACCGTGATCGCCTGGTGCGCCTGGCGGAGGAACTCGGCGCGGCCCTGCTGAGGCTCGAGGACGGTGGCGCGCGCACGCCGGTGGCGTGGGACGGTGAACCGGTGTGCGTACGGCCGCCGGGCGCGCGTCCGTCGGCGGGGCGGACCGGGGGCTTCGCCTGGGACCCGGTGACGGACATCGTGACCGCCGACGAGCGGCTGCCCGCCGTGCTGGGCGCGCCGGCGGAGCAGTTCGCCGCCGGCGTCGAGACGCTGGCCCGGGCCGTGGCACCGTCCGATCCGCGGCGGCTGCTGGCCGCCCTGCGGGAGACGGCCACGGGCAGACCTCCGGCCCTGCCGCTGTACGTGGCGGCCGAGGACGGCGCGCCCCGGCTGGTGGAGCTGTGGAGCCCCTACGCCGCCCCCGCCCCGCCCGGCGCCCCCTCGGGCGCGCACCCGGTCCGGGGCTTCGTCGTCGACCCCGGACCCGGCGCGCTCGCCGACGCCGCGGCCGATCTGCTGCCCGACGGCGTGCTGTGCCTGGACCGGCTCGGCATGATTCTGTACGCCAATCCGCGCGCCGCCCAGCTGCTGCGCTGCCCGCGGACGCGGCTGCTGGGCCGGTCGCTGTGGGAGGGCGTGCCGTGGTTGAGCCAGCCGGCCTTCGAGGACCATCTGCGCAGCGCGCTGCTCTCCCCGAACCCGGTGCGCTTCCACGTCGGCAGGCCGGCCCCGGAGACCGACGACGATGACACGGCGCCGTACGACGGTGCGTGGCTCGACGTGTCCGTCTACCCGGGTCCGTCCATCCTGACGTGCACCTTCCGGCCGGCGACCCGGGTGGCGGACTCGGCCGCCGACCTCGCGCCCGAACCCGGGGTGCGGCCCGGGACGTCGTCGGCCCGGGTTCCGTCGATGGCGCCGCTGTACCGGCCCATCGTCCTCGCGATCGCGCTGACCGAGGCGGTCACGGCGCGGCAGGTCTCGGCGGTGGTGATGCGGGAGCTGCTGCCCGCTTTCGGCGGCCGGCGACTCGCCATCTACCTGCTGCAGGACCGGCATCTCTACCTGGCCTGGGAGAACGGTTTCCCCACCGGGTTCCTCACCCCGTTCGAGGGCGTGGGGCTGGACGCCCATCTGCCCGGTGTGGAGACGCTCACCAGCGGCCGGCCGCTCTTCTTCGACTCCATGGACCAGCTCGCCGCCGCCTATCCCGGCATCGCGCTGGACGCCCAGGAGGGCGCCCGCGCCTTTCTGCCGCTGATCGCGTCGGGACGGCCGGTCGGCTCCTGCATCCTGGGCTTCGACGGGCCCCGGAGCTTCAGCACCGAGGAACGCACGGTGCTGACGGCGCTGGCCGGGCTCATCGCCCACGCCATGGAGAAGGCGCAGCGCTACGAGAGCGAGGCCGCCCTCGCGCGGGGGCTGCAGCAGGCCCTGCTGCCGCGCCGGCTGTCCGCGCATCCGCTGGTGGAGACCACGGGGCGCTATCTGCCCGGCACCCAGGGCATGGAGGTGGGCGGGGACTGGTACGACGTGGTGGAGGCCGGGGACGGGCTGGCACTGGTGATCGGGGACGTGCAGGGACACGGTGTGCAGGCCGCCGCCACCATGGGGCAACTGCGCAGCGCCGTACGGGCGTTCGCACTCGGCGACCGTCCGCCCGACGAGGTGCTCAGCGGGACGAACCATCTGCTGATCGATCTCGACCCGGGTCAGTTCGCGAGCTGCTGCTACATCCGGCTGGATCCCGAAACGGGGCTGGCCCGTGCGGCCCGCGCGGGACATCCGCCGCCTCTGCTGCGCCGTCCCGACGGTCACACGGAGGTCGTGGACCTGCCCGGCGGGGTCGTGCTCGGCGTGGACCCGCAGGCGCAGTACCCGGTCGCGGAACTGCGCATCGAGCCCGGTGCCGTGCTGGCCCTGTACACGGACGGCCTGGTGGAGCACCCCGGACTGGACATCGACGAGGGCATCTCCGCCCTGCGGGTCGCCCTGGCCCGGGCCGGCGCCCCGGCCGCCCGCCCGGGCCGCCGCCCCCTCGCCGGCGTCGCCGACCGCCTCACCGCGACGGCCCGCCACACGGCCGACCGCCCCGACGACATCGCCCTCCTGCTCGCCACGCGACGGATGGAGCGACGAAACGGTCGCTGAGCCGGGGCTGGGTCGGCCGGCCCGCGACGCCGCCGAGCCCCTGGCACGCACCGACCGGATCGGCGGGCGCCAGGCGGCACGGGCAGGTCGAGCAGACGCGGGCCCCCGGCACACTGGAGAACCGGTGGTGCCCTGCCTCACCAGCCCGGGATCGGCCCCGGCTGTCCGCGCCCCGAACCACCAGTAGGCGCCGCGCGGCCCGACGAGGGCCACACGGCAGCAGTCGGCCCCGCGCCGCCCCCAGACCCCGAGCCGACGCGCCACCCGCACACCGCCCGCGCGACACCCGCCGGCCAGACCGCCGCCCGCCGCCCGCCGCCCCGGGCCGCCGTGCCCCGTCCGGGGGCTGACGGGGCGTGACGTCGCGGTGCTCGTGCGGCGGGCCCGTCCTGGGGCGGGGTGGAGTCGGCGGCGGACGCGGTGGCCGCGCCCGGGGCGGGCGTGCGCTGTCACCCTCTGTGACGTCTCTCGCCTCCTGGGGCGCGGCAGTGTAGACATGGGCACATGGTCCGACTTCTGGGCCGTCACGGGGCGCGCTCTGCCGGTCGTCCCGGCGGCGCCCCTGCCCGACGCGCGGCCGAGCGCGCCCGCGCGGCGCACGAGCGGCGCAGGGCGGCCCGGCCGGGCGGGCAGCCGGAGGCTCGGGAGCCGGGGCGGCTGCGCTCCGCGCTGACCGGCCGCAGCGTCGCCGGACAGGTGTTCCTGCTGCAGGTCGTGATCGTGCTGCTGCTGGTGGTCGCCGCGGTGGTCTCGCTGTATCTGCAGGTACGGCACGACAGCACGCAGGAGGCCCGCAAACGCTCGGTCGCGGTCGCCGAGGCATTCGCCAACGCGCCCGGCACCCGCGAGGCGCTGAGCGCCCCGAACCCCACGGCGGTGCTCCAGCCGAGGGCGGAGGCGGCCCGCAAGGCGACCGGCGTGGACTTCATCGTCGTCATGAACACCGACGGCATCCGCTACACCCACCCCAAGCCGAACCGCATCGGCAAGAAGTTCGTCGGCACCATCGCCCCCGCGCTGGCCGGGAAGACCGTGGTCGAGGAGGTCAACGGCACGATCGGGCGGCTGGTGCAGGCGGTCGTACCGGTCACGGCACCGGACGGCAAGGTCGTGGGCCTGGTGTCGGCCGGCGTCACCCTGAACAACATCGACGTCGCCGCGAACCGGCAGCTGCCGCTCGTCCTGATGGCGGCGGCGGTCGGCCTGGGCCTCGCCACCGCGGGTACGGCGCTCGTCAGCCGCCGTCTGCTGCGCCAGACGCACGGTCTGGGCCCGCACGAGATGACCCGGATGTACGAGCACCACGACGCGGTGCTGCACTCCGTCCGCGAAGGCGTCCTGATCGCCGACGACGACGGCCGGCTGCTGCTCGCCAACGACGAGGCGCACCGTCTGCTGGAGCTGCCCGAGGACGCGGAGGGCCGGCACGTCCTCGACCTCGGGCTGCCGGACGACACCGCCGACCTGCTGGCGTCCGGGCGCATGGCCACCGACGAAGTGCACCTGGTCAAAGACCGGCTGCTGGCGGTCAACCAGCGCCCCACCAACGTCGAGGGCGGCCCCGCGGGCAGCGTCGCCACCCTGCGCGACTCCACCGAGCTGCGGGCCCTGTCCGGCCGGGCGGAGGCGGCCCGGGAGCGGCTGAACATGCTCTACGACGCCGGGGTGGGCATCGGCACCAGCCTGGACGTGGCCCGTACCGCGCAGGAGCTGGCGGAGCTCGCGGTGCCCCGGTTCGCCGACTTCGCGACGGTCGACCTGTTCGACTCGGTGCTGGGCGGGGGGCAGCCGGAGGCGGTGACGCCGTTGCGCCGCACCGCCTTGAGCGGGATCCGCGAGGACGCCCCGCTGTATCCGGTGGGCCGGCAGATCCGGTTCGTCGACTCCTCGCCGCAGACCCGCAGCCTGCGCTCGGGACAGGCGGTGCTGGAGCCGGACCTGGACGTGGCGCCGGGCTGGCACGCGCAGGACCTGGAGCGGACCGCGCAGGTCGTCGACTACGGCATCCACTCGCTGATCACGGTGCCGCTGCGGGCGGGGTCGCTGGTCCTGGGCGTGGTCAGCTTCTGGCGCTCGCAGAAGCCGCAGCCCTTCGACGTGGAGGAGCTGGCCCTCGCCGAGGAGCTGGTGGCCCGGGCCGCGGTCTCCATCGACAACGCGCGCCGCTACACGCGCGAGCACAGCATGGCCGTGACGCTGCAGCGCAGTCTGCTGCCGCGCAGGCTGCCCGAGCAGTCGGCGCTGGACATCGCCTACCGGTATCTGCCGGCGCAGGCGGGGGTCGGCGGGGACTGGTTCGACGTGCTGCCGCTGTCGGGTGCGCGGGTCGCGCTCGTGGTGGGCGACGTGGTCGGGCACGGGCTGCACGCGGCGGCCACCATGGGACGCTTGCGGACGGCGGTGCACAACTTCTCGTCGCTCGATCTGCCGCCCGACGAACTGATCGCGCTGCTGGACGAGTTGGTCGGCAGGATCGACCAGGACGAGGCGGCGGAGGACGGCAGCGCCCCGGTCACCGGCGCGACCTGTCTGTACGCCATCTACGACCCGGTGTCGCGCAGATGCACCGTCGCGCGGGCCGGTCATCCCCCGCCGGCGCTGGTGCGGCCCGACGGCAGGGTGACGTTCCCGGACGTGCCCGCGGGGCCCCCGCTGGGCCTGGGCGGTCTGCCGTTCGAGACGGCCGAGCTGGAGCTGGCGGAGGGCAGCCGGCTCGTGCTGTACACCGACGGGCTGGTGGAGGACCGGGAGCGGGACATCGACGAGGGTCTGGAGCTGCTGCGCGGGGCGCTGGAGCGGGCCGGTGAGTCACCGGAGGAGACCTGCCGGGCGGTGCTCGAGTCGCAGTTGCCGGCGAAGCCCAGCGACGACGTGGCCCTGATCGTGGCCCGCACGCGGGCGCTGTCGGCCGACCGGGTCGCGGAGTGGGAGGTGCCGTCCGATCCGGCGGCGGTCGGCAAGACCCGCGCCGCGGTCAGCCGGCAGCTCACCGGCTGGGGCCTGGAGGAGTTGTCCTTCGCCACGGAGCTCATCCTGAGCGAGCTGGTCACCAACGCCATGCGTTACGGCGCCGATCCCATCCAGGTACGGGTGCTGTTCGACCGCACGCTGATCTGCGAGGTGTTCGACAGCAGCAGCACCTCGCCGCATCTGCGGTACGCGGCGATGACGGACGAGGGCGGGCGCGGTCTGTTCCTGGTGGCGCAGCTCGCCGAGCGCTGGGGGACGCGCTACACGCCGGAGGGCAAGGTCATCTGGGCCGAGCAGTCGCTGCCCTGAGTCGCCCTTTTTGGTCCGGACCTTCTTCGTGCGACCGTACGAACTTTTTCCGCAACGGGTGTTCGACGCGGTCCAGTTCTGATAGGAAACCTTCCTATCAGAGTGACGCACGGCCCAACTCCCCACCCCCCACCCCTCTTTGGAGCACCCGTGAGGCACCCCTCCAGCGATTCCGCACCCACCGTCACCTCGCGCCGCACCCTCCTGACACTGATCGGCGCCTCCCTGGTCGCCGCCCCGCTCCTGCGGCCCTCGCACGCCTCGGCGACCGTGGGCGCCGCGGGCTGTGTCGGGCTCGACGACCCGGCGAAGAAGGAGATCGCCATGCAGCTGGTGTCGAGCGCGGAGAACTCCTCGCTCGACTGGAAGGCGCAGTACAAGTACATCGAGGACATCGGTGACGGCCGCGGCTACACGGCCGGCATCATCGGCTTCTGTTCCGGCACCGGCGACATGCTCGACCTCGTCCAGCTCTACACCGACCGCAAGCCCGGCAACGTCCTCGCCAAGTACCTGCCGGCCCTGAAGCGGGTCAACGGCAGCGACTCGCACGACGGCCTCGACCCGAACTTCCCCAAGGACTGGCGCAAGGCGGCCCAGGACAGCGCGTTCCAGCAGGCGCAGAACGACGAGCGCGACCGGGTGTACTTCAACCCGGCGGTCAAGCAGGGCAAGGCGGACGGCCTCGGGACGCTGGGCCAGTTCACCTACTACGACGCCATCGTGATGCACGGCGACGGCGACGACCCGACCAGCTTCCGCAACATCCGCAAGCGGGCCCTGAACAAGGCGAAGCCGCCGGCCCAGGGCGGCAACGAGACGACGTACCTCAACGCCTTCCTCGACGCCCGGGTGTGGGCGATGAAGCAGGAGGAGGCCCACAGCGACACCACGCGGGTCGACACGGAGCAGCGGGTCTTCCTGCGCAACGGCAACCTCTGCCTGAACACCCCCCTCAACTGGAAGGTGTACGGGGACAGTTACCACATCGGGTGACGCGTCCGGTGAGCACCTGTGGGCTCATAAAGCTGATTTATGAGCCCATAGACCGGACCCGTGTACCGACTTAGGCTTGCCTTAGCTTAGGCTTCCCGTTCGAGTCGATCTGTCGCCGCTCGAAGGGAACCTGATCATGCCCCGCCCCCTGCGGGTAGCCATCGTCGGAGCCGGCCCCGCCGGGATCTACGCCGCCGACGCGTTGCTCAAGTCCGACGTGGCCACCGAGCCCGGTGTGTCCATCGACCTCTTCGAGCGCATGCCCGCGCCGTTCGGACTGATCCGCTACGGCGTCGCCCCCGACCACCCCCGCATCAAGGGCATCATCACGGCCCTGCACCAGGTGCTCGACAAGCCGCAGATCCGGCTGTTCGGCAATGTGGACTACCCGAACGACATCAGCCTGGACGACCTGCGCGCGTTCTACGACGCGGTCATCTTCTCCACCGGAGCGACGGCCGACCGCGAGCTGCGCATACCCGGCATCGACCTGGACGGCTCCTACGGCGCCGCCGACTTCGTCTCCTGGTACGACGGCCACCCGGACGTGCCGCGCACCTGGCCGCTGGAGGCCGAGAAGGTCGCCGTGCTCGGCGTCGGCAACGTCGCCCTCGACGTGGCCCGCGTCCTCGCCAAGACGGCGGACGAGCTGCTGCCGACGGAGATCCCGCCGAACGTCCACGAGGGTCTGAAGGCCAACAAGGCGCTGGAGGTCCACGTCTTCGGCCGCCGCGGCCCGGCGCAGGCGAAGTTCTCGCCGATGGAGCTGCGCGAGCTGGACCACTCCCCCACCATCGAGGTCATCGTCGACCCGGAGGACATCGACTACGACGAGGGCTCGATCGAGACCCGGCGCGGCAACAAGCAGGCCGACATGGTCGCCAAGACCCTGGAGAACTGGGCGATCCGCGACGTCGGCGACCGCCCGCACAAGCTGTTCCTGCACTTCTTCGAGTCCCCGGCGGAGATCCTCGGCGAGGACGGCCACGTCGTCGGCCTGCGCACCGAGCGCACCGCCCTGGACGGCACCGGCAACGTCAAGGGCACCGGCGAGTTCAAGGACTGGGACGTCACCGCCGTCTACCGCGCGGTCGGCTACCTCTCCGACAAGCTCCCCAAGCTCCCCTGGGACATCGACTCGGGCACCGTCCCGGACGAGGGCGGCCGGGTCATCCAGGACAGCGGCGAGCACCTGCAGTCGACGTACGTCACCGGCTGGATCCGGCGCGGCCCGGTGGGCCTGATCGGCCACACCAAGGGCGACGCCAACGAGACGGTCGCCAACCTGCTGGACGACCACGCGAACGGCCGTCTGCACACCCCGGCCGCGCCCGAGCCCGAGGCCGTGGACGCCTTCCTCGCCGAGCACCAGGTCCGTTTCACCACCTGGGACGGCTGGTACAGGCTCGATGCCGCCGAGAAGGCACTGGGCGAGCCGCAGGGCCGGGAGCGAGTGAAGATCGTCGAGCGTGAGGACATGCTCCGCGCCAGCGGCGCCTGACCGCCCCTCAGGCGGGCTTCCAGGACGACAGGCCCGAGACGGTACGCCGTACCGCCTCCGCGTGGCCGAACAGTCCCGGAAGCCCGCCCGTGTGCAGGAACACGGTGCGCTGCCCCGGCCGGATGTCACCGTCCTCCACCGCCGCCACCAGCCCGGCCATGGCCCGCCCGGTGTACACGGGGTCCAGCACGATGCCCTCGGTGCTCGCGGCACGCCGCATCGCCGCCAGGACCGGTGCGTGCAGGATGCCGTATCCCGCGCCGACCTGATCGGTGCGCACCCGCAGCCCGCGCGGCTCGACGCCGGGGCCGAGAAGGGCCGCCACGGTGGCGGCCGGATCCGATACCGCCCCGCAGTGCACGCCGAGCACCCGTCGCTCCCCCAGGGCGCCGACCAGTCCGGCCATGGTGCCGCCGGAGCCCAGCGCCACCACCACGTGTTCCACTTCGGGCAGTTGGGCCAGGATCTCCTCGCCTCCTTCGACGTACCCCCGCGCGCCGAGCGGGCTGGAGCCGCCGAACGGGATGAGGAAGGGACGCGCCCCCTCCCCGCGCAGCCGCTCGCAGACCTCCGCGGCGATGTCACCCAGGGCGTTCGGATCCGCGTCTCCGGCCCAGTGGACGCGGGCTCCGAAGAGGCTGTCGAGGACGAGATTGCCGGAGGCGTCCGCCGCGCCGTCGGGCGAACCCCGGAAGACGAGAACGACGTCCAGCCCGAGGCGGGCGCCGACGGCGGCGGTGAGGCGGGCGTGGTTGCTCTGCGCGGCGCCGGTCGTGACCAGGGTGTCGGCACCCTCGGCGAGGGCGGCACCGGTGAACCACTCCAGTTTGCGGACCTTGTTGCCGCCGCCCCCGAGACCGGTCAGATCGTCCCGCTTGACCCACAGGTCGTCCGCGCCCAGGCCCAGCGCGGCGGCCAGCCGGGGCATGCGCTCCAGGGGCGTGGGCCAGGTGGCCAGGGTGATCTTTCCGGTCACGGTGTCTCCTCGAACTGGAACCGTCGCTGCCGGTGAGACGTTCCCACAGACGCGGGTACGGTCACGGGGCCGTACCCACACGGACGGGGTGAGCGTGACACGCGTACTGGTCATCGGCGGCGGGATCGCGGGCACGGCGACGGCGCTGGCCCTGCACAAGGCGGGGTTCGGCGTCGAGGTGCGCGAGGCGCATCCCGGTTCGGCCGAGGACATCGGCGCCTTCCTCACTCTCGCGAGCAACGGCATGCGTGCGCTCGCGCAGTTCGACGCCTCCGCCGCCGTCACCGCCCTCGGCTTCCCGCTGACCTCGATGCGGGTGCTGGACCACACCGGCACGCAGCTGGCGCACGTGCCGCTCGGCGAGGCGGGCGATCCGCCACTGCGCTACCGGTGCCTGCGGCGCGGCGACCTCAACTCCGGGCTGCAGGAAGAGGCGGCGCGCCGGGGCATCGGCATCCGGCACGGCGCCCGGCTGACCTCCGTCGAGCAGAGCGCGGACGGTGTCACCGCGCACTTCGCGGACGGCGGCACCGCCACGGCCGACCTCCTCATCGGCGCCGACGGCCTCAACTCCACCGTCCGGCAGGCGATCGCCCCCGGCGTCCGGCCCTTCTACGCCGGCCAGCGCGTCTTCTACGGCTACACCGACGCCGGGCCCCGCTCCGCCGACGACGCGTGCATCACCATGATCCGCGGCAGCCGCGCGGCCTTCGGCCATGCCGCCTCGCCGGGCGGGGAGACGTACTGGTTCGCGCGCGTGGCCGGCGATCCACTGCCCGCCGAGGAACTCGCCGACGGCACACCGGACCGTTGGCGTGAACTGCTGCTCCCCCTGCTGCGCGAGGACGCCACGCCCGCCGCGGACATCGTCGCGACCACCACCGACGACATCCTGGTCACCAACGCCACCGAGATCCCCACCGGCACCGCCTGGCGCTCGGGCCGGATCCTGCTCGTCGGCGACGCCGCCCACGCGGCCTCCCCCGCGACCGGCCAGGGCGCGTCGATGGCTCTGGAGGACGCCGTGATCCTCGCCAAGTGCCTGCGCGACACCCCGGACCCGGACTCCGCGCTCTCGCTCTACGAGGAACTGCGCCGCCCGCGCGTGGAGCACAACGTCACCGTGAGCGGCAACATCTCCCGAGGCGTTCAGGCCACGCCCCCGGCTCGCGGGGGCCGGGGCCCTTCCCGCCCTGGAGAGGACGAACTGATCGGGCTCCTGGACTGGGAGTCCGACATCCGGTCGGCGGGGCGGGAGCCGCACGCATCCGTGGGCCAGGAGCCGCGAAAAGGCCTCTGACCGCAACCCGTCGGGCCTCCCGGGCCAGGCCTCCAGGCGCCGCGGGGTGGCCGAGGCGGCGGCCTCCTCCCGGCGGCGCCGGACGACGTCCGCGACCGCATCGCGGCGGTGTGGACGCCCTGTTGCCGGTGGACAGCACATTTGGGTGAAGACGGCCCTCGAAAGCCCCGAGTTGTATACGCTCCAGACTCTTCACCGAAAATCCACATCGGGGGGTCATTGCTCCATGCGTATACGTTTCTTCGCCGCCACCACCGCCGCCGGCGCACTCGCCGTGCTGGCCGCTGTCCCGGCCCACGCCACCGAGTACTCGTCCGCGCTGAAGATCAAGGGCGTTCAGTACGACGCGCCCGGCCGGGACTCCAACAACTGCGCGACCGGGAACACGAAGGACGAGTATCTGACGATCAAGAACTACTCGTCCCACACGACGGTGAACCTCAAGGGGTACGTGGTCAAGGACAAGGCCGGCAACCGGTTCACCTTCTCCAAGAACCACTATCTGCAGCCCGGTGACTACGTGAAGCTGCGCGGCGGCCACGGCACGGACTCCGACGCGAAGAACGTCGTCTACCGCCAGAACTGCAACTTCCTGTGGAACAACGACAAGGACACCATCTACGTGTACAAGCCGTCGGGCGCCGGCGCCGACTCGCACGCGTACACCAAGAGCGGCAACGACCCGGACGGCAACGGGTACATCACGTTCCACGGGTGAACCGGGGCGCGAACAGGACCCGCCCCTAAGCGGATGGTGGGCGGGCCCTGTTCGCGGGCGCCATTGTGGCGGGCGCGCCGGACGCGGGACACGTGTGAAGCGGCGTGTCCTGGGGCGTGTCGCGCGCGCCCCGAGTGCGCCGCGCGCATCCTGTGCGCCCACCCCCGCGTGATCTCCACCGCCGCGCGCGGACGATACTGGTACAACACGTGCCCCCGTCTGCAGATGGACCCCATGCGCATCCCACCGACCGCCCGCCCCACCCCGTCCCCCACCCTGTGGCTGGCCCGCGGCCGCTACGCCGGCACCGACGCGCCGGACGTCGTGCGCCGTACCCTGAAACGCCTGCGCGCCGGCGAGGTCCTCGACGACCAGCACGAGCTGCCCGGTGCCGAGGGCGTCCTGGAGCAGGTCTTCGAGGCGCGCTGGACCGTCGCCGCGACGGTGACGGTGCGGGCGCGGCTGACCCTCGGTCCCCTTGCCGACGGCGCGCAGGAGTGGGTGCTGGCGGCGGAGGCGGAGCGCGCCTGGGACCAGGAGTGGCCGTCTCCGGCGACCATGTTCTGGCCCGATGACGCCGATGCCCCCTGGGACCACGAGCCCGGCACGGGACTGCGCCTGCGCGGGGTGAACCGGCTGCCCACGGAGGACAAGGACATCCGGCGGCTGCTGCGTGCGTCCGTGCGCGGCGGCTGGTGCGTCAACCTCGTGGTGCACGAGGCGATGACGCCGGACGAACGCGGCAGCGGTCCGCTCGGTCCGCTGCTGCCGCCCGCTCTGCGCGACCGCGTCCTGGAGCACCGCGCGGCCCCGGACCAGCTGCGCATCGTCAACAGGGCGCTGCGCGAGTTCGACGTACAGGTTCCGCGCGGCGGCGCCGTGCTGTTGCCCACCCATCCGGCGCCGGACGGCTTCGACGGGGACGACTTCGCGGTACGGACCGTCTTCCTCGACGGTTCACGGCCGGCCGAGCTGGTCGCCGCCCTCACGCGTTTCGTGACGCTGCCCCTGCCGCTGCCGGACGGCGCCGAGGAGGCCGTGGCGGCCTTGCGGGACGACTGGCAGCTGATGACCCTCGAGGAGGAGCTGGCCCGGGAGCGCAGGCTGGTGGCGATGTACGCCGAGGCCCTGGAGGCGATGACGAGGTCCCGGGACCTGTACCGGGAGGCCGCCGAGCGCGCGCACGAGGCGCTGACCGCCTACCGCGAGGCCGACACCGGTGCGCCCGCCCCGCCGCCGCAGCAGCCCGCCGCGCCCGCCGCCTCCCCGTTCCAGCAGCTGACCCGGACCCTGGAGCGCCTCAAGGGCTCGGCCCGCACCCGGCGCCCCGAAACCGACGGCAAGCAGGGCGGGGACACGCCCGAGGACTGAGACGCCCGTCGCCGCGCGTGGCGGGACGTGTCAGTCGGCGCAGGCTGGATACGCGGTGGGGACGGCACGTCAGCCCGTCCGGAAGGGCCCCCGCCATGGCCAGCAGTCAGCACCCGCACAGCGACCGTCACCGCTCCGACACGACCCTGCGGGTCAACGGCAAGCCGCACACGCTCGCCGTCGACCACCGGCGGGTCCTGCTGGACCTGCTGCGCGAGGACCTGGGCCTGTTCGGCGCCAAGAAGGGCTGCGACCACGGGCAGTGCGGTGCGTGCACGGTGCTGGTGGACGGGCGGCGCGTCAACAGCTGTCTGCTGCTCGCGGTGTCCCTGGACGGCCGCGAGGTCACGACCGTCGAGGGGCTGACCGGCGACGCGGAGCGCCTTCACCCGCTGCAGCAGGCCTTCCTGGACCGGGACGCCTTCCAGTGCGGGTACTGCACACCCGGCCAGATCTGCTCCGCCCTGGGAGCGATCGCCGAGGCCGCCGCGGGCCACCCCTCCCACGTCACCGGCCCGGACACGCCCTCGGGGCGGCCGGTGCCCCTGGACCGGACCGAGATCCGGGAGCGGCTCAGCGGGAACCTGTGCCGCTGCGGGGCCTACCCGCACATCGTCGAGGCGGTCGAGGACGTGATCCCGTGAAGCCCTTCGCCTACGTCCGCGCCACCGGCGTCGAGGACGCCTGTGCCGCCCTCGCCTCCCTGCCCGGCGCCCGCCCTCTGGGCGGTGGCACCAACCTCGTCGACCTGATGAAGCTCGGCGTCGAGGAGGCCACCACCCTGGTCGACGTCAGCCGGCTGCCCCTGGACACGGTGGAGGAGCTGCCCGACGGCTCGCTGCGCGTCGGAGCCACGGTCCGCAACAGCGACCTCGCGGCGCATCCCGCCGTGCGCGACCGGTATCCCGCCCTCTCCCAGGCGCTGCTCGCGGGCGCCTCGGGCCAGCTGCGGAACGTGGCCACCACCGGCGGCAACCTGCTGCAGCGCACCCGCTGCCCCTACTTCCAGGACCTCTCGAAACCGTGCAACAAGCGTGCGCCGGGCAGCGGTTGCGGCGCGCGCGAGGGCGTCCACCGCGACCATGCGGTGCTCGGACACTCCGAGCAGTGCATCGCCACCCACCCCTCGGACATGGCGGTGGCCCTGGCGGCCCTCGACGCGCGGATCGAGCTGTACGGCCCCGCGGGCGCCCGTGACGTCGCTGCCGACGAGTTCCACCGGCTGCCGGGCGACCATCCGGAGCGGGACACGGAGATCCGGCCCGACGAACTGGTCACGGCCGTGGTGCTGCCGCCCGTCACGGCGGGACTGCCGTCGCTGTACCGCAAGGCACGCGACCGGGCCTCGTACGCCTTCGCCCTGGCCTCCGTCGCCGGGGTGCTGCGGATCGCGGACGGTGTCGTCGCCCACGCCGGCCTCGCCTTCGGGGCGCTGGCCCACCGGCCCTGGCGGGCGCGGACGGCCGAGCGGGCGCTGCTCGGTGCGGCGCCCACCCCGGCCGCGTTCGAACACGCCGTCGACCTGGAACTGTCCGCCGCCCGGCCGCTGAGGGACAACGCCTACAAGGTGCCGCTCGCCCGCGGCCTCGCCGTGGACGTCCTGACCCGGCTCGCCGGGATGTGAACCGTCAGCCGAGGAGGACCACATGGCCGCCGCCCTGGGCGCCCCCGCCGAGCGCCGGGAAGGTCTGCAGAAGATCACCGGCAGTGCCCGCTACGCCGCCGAGCACGTGCCGGACGGCCGGGCGTACGCCTGGCCGGTGCCGGCCACGGTCGCACGCGGCACGGTGACCGCCGTCGACGCCTCGGCCGCGCTGCGGCAACCCGGGGTCCTGGCCGTGCTCACGCCGGAGAACGCGCCCCGCCTGGCCGAGCCCGACGACGCCACGCTCGCCGTGCTGCAGAACTCCCGTGTCCCGCACCGTGGTTGGTTCGTGGCGCTGGTCGTCGCCGAGACACTGGAGGACGCGCGGGCCGGTGCCGCGGCGGTGCGGGTCGCCTACGACGTCGAGGAGTACGACGTCTCCCTCGCCGAGGACCACCCGGCGGCGTACGCCCCCGAGAACGCCAACGCCGGATATCCCGGCAGCACGCGACGCGGCGATCCCGACGGTGCCTTCGGCTCCGCGGCCGTGCGCGTGGACACCCGCTATCGCGTCCCGCCGCTGCACAACCACCCCATGGAACCGCACGCGAGCACCGCGCACTGGGACGGCGAACGGCTCCTCGCGCACACCTCCAGCCAGGGCTCGACAGCGGTACGGGCCACGCTCGCCAAGCTCGTCGAGCTGCCCGAGGAGCGGATCGTCGTCGTCGCCGAACACGTCGGCGGCGGCTTCGGCTCCAAGGGCACCCCTCGTCCCGACGTGGTGCTGGCCGCGATGGCGGCCCGGCACACCGGGCGGCCCGTCACTCTCGCCCTGCCCCGCCGCCACCTGCCGGCGGTGGTCGGGCACCGGGCGCCGACCCTGCACCGGATCCGGCTCGGCGCCGGAGCGGACGGCCGTCTGACGGCCCTGGTCCACGAGGTCACCACCCACACCTCCCGCGTCAAGGAGTTCGTGGAGCAGGCCGCCGTACCCGCCCGGGTCATGTACGCCGCGCCGCACCGCCGTACCGTCCACCGGGTGGCGGCCCTGGACGTGCCCACGCCGTCGTGGATGCGGGCGCCCGGCGAGGCGCCCGGCATGTACGCGCTGGAGTCCGCCATGGACGAGCTGGCCTGCGAACTCGGCATGGATCCCGTCGAGTTGCGGATCCTCAACGAGCCGGAGACGGAGCCCGACAGCGGCAAGCCGTTCAGCAGCCGGCATCTCGTGGAGTGCCTGCGCGAGGGCGCGCGCCGCTTCGACTGGTCCCGGCGCGATCCACGGCCGCGGGCCCGGCGCGACGGCGCGCTGCTGATCGGGACGGGGGTGGCGGCGGCCATGTATCCCGTCAACATCGGGCCGTCGACCGCGGCGGCGCGAGCGCTGCCCGACGGGACGTTCCTCGTCCGGATCAACGCCACGGACATCGGCACGGGCGCGCGTACGGTCCTCGCGCAGGTCGCCGCCGACGCACTCGGGGTACCGCTGGAGCGGGTGCGGACGGAGGTGGGGCGCAGTGATCTGCCGTCGGCCTCGCTGGCGGGCGGCTCGTCCGGCACGGCCTCCTGGGGCTGGGCGGTGCACGAGGCCTGTGTCCGGCTGACGGCCCGGCTCGCCGAGCGCACGGGTGCGCTGCCCGCCGAGGGCGTCGAGGCCCGCGCCGACACGGCGGGACAGGCCGACGCCGACAGCCCGTGGGCGCGCCACGCCTTCGGTGCCCACTTCGCGGAGGTGGCCGTCGACACGGTGACCGGTGAGACACGGGTACGGCGGCTGCTGGGGATCTACGCCGCCGGGCACATCCTCAACGCCCGTACCGCGCGCTCCCAGTTCATCGGCGGCATGACCATGGGCCTGGGCATGGCGCTGACCGAGGGCAGCACCATGGACGCCGCGTTCGGCGACTTCACCGAGTCCGACCTGGCCTCCTACCACGTGCCGGCGCACGCCGACGTGCCGGAGGTCGAGGCGCACTGGATCGACGAGGACGATCCGCATCTCAACCCCATGGGCAGCAAGGGCATCGGCGAGATCGGCATCGTCGGCACGCCGGCCGCGATCGGCAACGCCGTCCACCACGCCATCGGCGTCCGTCTGCGCGAACTGCCGCTCACCCCGGACCGGGTGCTGACGGCCCTGACCTCGGTCTGACGCCCCGGGATCAGTCCGGGGTGCGGCGGGCGGCGGCCGGCGGGCGCGGCGGCGCCGCGGCCTTCGGCTGCTGTGCCGCCAGCCGTACGAGCACGCCCGTCAGCGCGGCGAGTGCCGCGCACACGGCGGCGACGCCGGCGATCCAGCTCGGTGCGAGGGTCAGGTCGAGCGCCCTTGACAGCGGTTCCGAGTGGAACCGCCCCTCGTACAGCCGGCCCGCCGCGAGCACCGTCGGCACCACGGCCGCGACCGCGAAGGCGGGGAGCGTGGGCCGCAGGGTCAGCACTACGGTCAGGAGGGTGCACAGCGTCGACGCGCCGAGCGTGAGGGCGTACGACTGCGGGGGCGCGCCGTCGCGGTGGAGCGGGAACCAGAGCATCCCGCACAGCAGGAGGACGGCGGCGGCGAGGACACCGGGCCACGATTGGCGTACGGGACGGCGGTTCGGCGTACGCGGGAGTATGCGGGGTGCGAGGTCGACTGCGGTGGGAGCTGGGGCCATCAGCCGGGTCACGTCCTCCACGGACCGGTCCGTGCCGACCGCGCGCAGCGCGTCGACCGTGGCGTGGCGCGCGGCTATGGAGGTGTCGTCGGGTTGGGGTGATGAAGAGCGGATGCTCACTTTCTGCTCCAGGGGAGAGGTGGGAGTGCGGCAGCTCTCGCCGCCCCGCGACGCGACGCACGCGACGTTACCGTTTCATTACTAAACGCTACGGGCGTGCGGTGCCACTCGGTGTGCGCCACCGGTATGAGCCCCCTGTCGCAAGCCTGTGGACGTACCGGCGGCGGATGGGGGAATCCGTGAAGAGGGGCGCGCCGTTCGGCACGCCGGACGGAGGAAGGTCCGTGGACACGACCACAACGGTGATCATCGTCGCCGCAGTCCTGGCGGCACTTCTGCTCGCCGCGGCCGTAGTCGTTCTGGTGCGACTGGTACGCACCCGGCGCGATCTGCGCCGGGCCGGCCTGCCGACCGGGCCGCGCTGGGTCTTCTGGGGTGCCGTCCTGTACTTCGTACTGCCGACGGACCTGCTGCCCGATCCGGTCTACCTGGACGACATCGGCGTTCTTCTTCTCGCACTGCACAGCCTTCGGGGACCTCTGCGTGGGGCGTATGGGCACAAAATCCCCACGATTACGCAGAGTAAGGAAACCAATCACTCGTTCGATTCGTATAAGTGACTGGAAGGGCAAGGCAGTCGGCGGACCAGACGGCGCCCGAGGGGGGCGCAGCGCTTGGTCGGCGCAGACCGACGAGGGAGACACGATGCAACCGTTCGCGCTCAACTACGCACGTCCGGCGGTGGAATTGGAGGCCACGACTCCGTACGTCTACGACACCGGACTGCAGTTGAACGTAACCATGGACGGCCGGATCGCCGCCGGTGACTCGGCACTGCTCAGAGAACTGGGGACCACGACGTCGACCGCGGGCTCCAAGACTCACTTCGACGACTGAACGCGGAACCGCCCACGATGACCGTACTGATCCTGACCTGTGAAGAGGATGTGACGGCCGACATGGTGGTCGTCCACCTCAACGCCTCCGGGGTCCCTGTGGTCCGTCTCGACCCGGCCGACCTGCCGGGCGCCGTCGCGCTGTCCGGCGAGTACGTCCACGGCGCCTTCCGCGGGCATCTGCAGTCCGCGGGGCGCCTGGTGAGCATCTCGGGCCTGCGGTCCATCTGGGTCCGCAGGCCGGGCACCCCCGCCAGCCGGGCGCCCGACCCCTCGGACTGGCTCACCGAGGAGTCCTCGCAGGCCCTGTACGGCATGCTGCGCGGCAGCGACGCGCGCTGGATGAACCACCCCGACGCGGCCCGGCGCGCCCGGCACAAGCCATGGCAGTTGCGGCTCGCCCAGCGCTGCGGGCTGCCGGTACCCGCGACATTGATCACATCGTTCCCGCAGGCGGCGCGGGAGTTCGCCGAGCGGTATCCGGACCTGGTGGTCAAACCGGTCTCCGGGGCGCATCCGCAGGACCCCCCGCGGGCGGTGCCGACCAGCCGGGTGGCACCGGACACGGACTTCTCCGCCGTCGCCTTCGGCCCCACCCTGTTGCAGCGACGCGTGGCCAAGCGCGCCGACATCCGGCTGACCGCGGTCGGTGAGCGGATGCTGGCGGCCCGCAAGCCGGCCGACGAGGCCGACGAGGTCGACGTGCGGTTCGCCGCTCCGGACGTCCCATGGCAGGCCACCGAGGTGCCGCCGCGCATCGCCACCGCCGTCAGCGCCTATCTGCGCGCCGCCGAACTGGCTTACGGAGCCTTCGACTTCGCGGAGGACGCGGATGGGACGTGGTGGTTCCTGGAGTGCAACCAGTCCGGACAGTTCGGCTTCGTCGAGGTCGAGACCGGCCAGCCCATCGCGCGGACCGTCGCGGACTGGCTGGCGAACCCCGGCAACGAGCCGTCGTCCCAGGTCAACGGGGCGGGCAGCACGGTGCGTTGAGCAGGGTCAGTGGGGCAGCGTGCCGGGCAGCAGCGCGGTCCGCTGCCACCCGGTGCCCGGGGCGGCCTGGCGGTCGGGGGACGGGCCGGCACCGAAGGACTGCAGCGGTCGCATGACGTACTCCAGTTCCCGGCTGACGCGCTCGGCCTCTCGGCGGGTCTGAGTGGGGACGTCGCCGCGCTCGGCGACGAGTCGGTCGTAGATGGGGGAATCCTGGAACACCCGTCAACGCGCCTTTCGTGTGGTGGCCCATCACTTGGGCACAGCTGACGAGTGTATGCGCCCCGGCTTACCAGGGTGTGAATTCACCAAGAGCACTTGACGCTCGGGAGGGCGGTGTGAGCGGCCGGTCAGGCCCGTGTGGTGGATCCGGGACGCACGATCATCAGGACGGTGACGGTCGCCCACAGAAGGTTGAACAGGCCGGTGAACATGGCGAGTCGGACGGTTCCCGACCGCTCCACCGCCTGCCCGCCGTCCAGTTGGCCGAGGATCTCGTCCTGACGGGGCAGGACGAAGGCGACCAGGAGACCGGCGGCCACCGCCGTCAGCGTGATGGACGCGATCAGCCAACCGCTGCCCAGAACCCCCATCGCCGCCGCGGTCGCGAACCCGAAGGCCGGAACCACCGCGCCGACAGCCGAATAGAGCCGGCAGATCCGGTACAGCAGCCGCAGGGTGCCGACCGCGGACTCCTCCTCACCGGCCCGGCGGGCCGCGGCCGGGAACATGCTCGCCGCGACGGTGACGGGGCCCACGGCCACGATGGCCGCCAGGACATGGAGGGTGAGCAGGAGCTTGGTCATGGGGAGCCTTCCGCAACGCGATCGATCAATCGAGCGCGGCTCACGCTAGGGATCTTCGAGACCACCGGAACAGGGGCTGAAACGACAGCTTTCAACGGATTCCCGCCAATGGCCCCACCTGTGGCTTTGCACGGAGACCCAGGTGACGGCACTGGCAGGAATCCGCCTATCGTGGCTCCATGCACACAGTGGCGATCCTGGTTCTGGACCATGTGGTGCCGTTCGACATGGCGGCACCCCTGGAGGTGTTCGGCCGCACCCGGCTGCCCGACGGACGCCGGCCCTACCGGGTGCGGGTGTGCGCGGAATCACCCGAGGTCAGGGCGGACGGCTTCACCATCCGGGTCGACCAGGGCCTCCAAGCGGTGGCCGACGCCGACACCGTGATCGTGCCGGGATGCTCGGAGGCGGCCGGAGCGCCCTCGTCCCAGGCCCTCGACACCCTGCGCCGGGCGGCGCGGGCCGGCGCCCGGATCGCCTCCGTCTGCTCCGGTGCCTTCGTCCTCGCGGAGGCGGGACTGCTGGACGGCCTGCGCGCCACCACGCACTGGGTGGCCGCCGGCCGACTGGCCCGGCGATACCCGCGGATCACGGTGGACCCGGACGTGCTCTACGTCGACAACGGCCGCATCCTCACCTCGGCCGGCGCCGCCGCCTCACTGGACATGTGCCTGCACATGATCCGTACCGACCTCGGCTCGGCCGTCGCCGCCGACGCCGCCCGCATGTCCGTCATGCCCCTCGAACGCGAAGGCGGCCAGGCCCAGTTCATCGTGCACGAGCAGCCGCCCGTGCCGCGCGGCTCGACCCTGGAGCCGGTGCTGGAGTGGATCGAGGACAATCTGGGCGGCGAGATCACCCTCGGCGCGATGGCGGCCCGTTCCGGCATGAGCGAGCGGACCTTCAGCCGCCGCTTCCGTGAGCAGACCGGCACGACCCCGCTGCAGTGGCTGCTGCGCGCCCGGGTGCGCCGGGCACAGTACCTGCTGGAGAACAGCGACCATCCCGTCGAACGGATCGCGCGACAGGCGGGGTTCGGGTCGCCCACGGCGTTCCGGGAGCGGTTCCGCCGCGTGGTCGGCACCACTCCGCAGGCCTACCGCGGCTCCTTCCAGGGCGGCGCGGCCGTGGCCGCCGCACGGGCCTGAAACCGACGGCCGGTCAGGCGGCGGACTTCACGCCGTCCTCGCCACGCCACTCCCCACCGGTCATCCCCCGCGCGGCACGCAACAGGGCGTCGGCCCGGGCGATCGCCTCGTTCAGGTCCGTGGTTCCCATCGTGGCGCACAGGTCGCGGCTGACCTCCGCCAACTCGCGCGCCGTGTGCGGCCGGTCCCGCTCCGCCTGCGCGATGCGCAGCGATGCGTACGTGGTGAGCAACGTTCTGACGACCTTCGGGTCCGGAACGAGCACGAAGCGCCCCTCTCTCGATTTTCGCCTCGTATTCCCGGACAGGGCCGGACCATTCCCGTCCTCCTCCCCGGCACCCCGAATTGACGCAATACCGTCGGTCGACCCGATTCCCTCACGCCCTCCCACGCGTTGAACAGAGTGCAACCATCCCTGCACGAACGGTGACCATCATGAACCGATCCGGCCGCCTCCTCTGCGCCCTCTATCTCGTCACCACCGGCGGGCTCGCCGCGACGGCGGTGCTCGACCTCGCTCATGGCCCGCTCTGGGTGGCGTTCCTGTTCGCCGCCGCGAGCGTGGTCCCGGTCATCGCCGTCGTGCGCGAGACACTGATCCGCGATCTGCTGGCGGCGGGCACCGGGCCCCGTCGGCCGGCGCGCTCGGCGGCCGACCAGATCGTCCGGGAGGAGCTGTACGCGGCCTGCTGCGAGCGGTGGTGGACGAGCCTGGGGACCGACCACGACGCCGGCTGCCCGCACCGGATCCCGCGCAGCAGCGCCGCCTGACCGGTAGCGGACCGGGGGTCAGACGGCGTCGAGCTGGGCGAGTTCCTCGGTGCTGAGTTCGAGGTCGGTGGCGGCGAGGGAGTCGCGGATCGTCTCCGGGCGGCTGGAGCCGGGGATGGGCACGACCACCGGGGACTTGGCGAGCATCCAGGCCAGGCACACCTGCTGCGGGCTCACCCCGTGGGCCTCGGCGATGCGGGCGAACGGCGCGTAGGTGGAGCCCAGTTCGCTCGCCCGGGAGATGCCGCCGAGCGGGCTCCAGGGCAGGAAGGCGATGCCGAGTTCGTCGCAGAGGTCGAGTTCGGGCTCGCTGGAGCGGAAGGCCGGGGAGAACTGGTTCTGCACGGAGACCAGGCGTCCGCCGAGGATGTCGTTCGCCTGCCGGATCTGGTCGGGGTTGGCGTTGGAGATGCCGGCCATCCGGATCTTGCCCTCGTCGAGCAGGTCCCGCACGGCGCCGACGGACTCGGCGTAGGGCACCTTCGGGTCGGGGCGGTGGAACTGGTAGAGCCCGATCGCCTCGACGCCGAGACGGCGCAGGGAGGCCTCACAGGCCTCCTTCAGGTGACGGGGGCTGCCGTCGAGGGTCCAGCTGCCGTCGCCGGGGCGCAGATGGCCGCCCTTGGTGGCGACCAGGACGTCCTTGCCGCGGTCGTGGGAGGCGAGGGCCTTGGCGATGAGGGTCTCGTTGTGGCCGACCTCGTGGGCGTCGCGGTGGTAGGCGTCGGCGGTGTCGATGAGGGTGACGCCGGCGTCGAGAGCGGCGTGGATGGTGGCCAGGGAGCGCGCCTCGTCCGGTCGCCCCTCGATGGACATGGGCATCCCGCCCAGTCCGATCGCGCTGACGTCGACGTCCCCGATGCGGCGGGTGTGCATGTGCTGGTGACCTCTCTCGGCTGTCGCGGGACCGGATGACGTCCGGCCCGTCGGACGTGGACCACGGCGGTGCCGGACCGGCATCCAGCCTGAACCGGCCGGGGCCGAAGGTCCAATAGAGGAAAGCGAACGCATTCAGCAGCGGGTCCGCTGAATCGCGTGGCACCGGCGGCCGCCTCGTGCGGCGGGCCGGTCGGTGTGCGAGGCTCGCTGCCGTACATCGGTGTTGTGGAGAGGTGGCGGCATGCGGATCGGACTGCTCGGTACCGGCCCCTGGGCGGAGATGGCCCATGCCCCCGCCCTGAGCGAGCACTCGGGGCTGGACTTCGTCGGGGTGTGGGGCCGGCGCCCGGAGGCGGCCAAGGCACTGGCCGACCGGTACGGCACGCGGGCGTACGACGACGTGGACGCGTTGCTGGCGGACGTGGAGGCGGTCGCCGTGGCGCTGCCGCCGGCGGTGCAGGCGGAGCTGGCGGTGCGGGCCGCGCGGGCGGGGCGGCATCTGCTGCTGGACAAGCCGCTGGCGACGACGGTGGAGCAGGGGCGGGCCGTGGTCGACGCCGTGCGGGAGGCCGGGGTGGCGTCGGTGGTCTTCTTCACCAGCCGCTTCGTCACGGAGACGGAGGCGTGGATCACCGAACAGGCGGCTGCCGGGGGCTGGTTCACCGGTCGGGCGGCGTGGCTGGGGTCGCTGTTCGGCAGCGACAGCAGCAGTCCGTTCGCCGACTCGCCGTGGCGGCAGGAGAAGGGCGCGCTGTGGGACGTGGGGCCGCACGCGCTGTCCGTGCTGCTGCCGGTCCTGGGCGACGCCCGTCGGGTGGCCGCGGCCGCGCCCGGTCCCGGCGACACGGTCCACCTCGTCCTCGATCACGCCGGCGGGGCGTCCAGCACGGTCACCCTCAGCCTGTCGGCGCCGTCCGCGGCGGCGGGCGCGACGGTCGAGCTGCGTGGCGAGACGGGGGTGGCCGTGCTGCCGGACAGCACCGAGGGAGCCGTCACCGCCCTCCTCCGCGCCGCGGACGCCCTGATCGACGCGGCCGCGACCGGACGCCCGCACCCCTGCGACGCGGCCTTCGCCCTGCGCGTCACGGAGATCCTGACGGAGGCGGAGGCGTTGCTGGACCGCGCAGCGGACTGACACCCGTCACGTCCGGTGGACGTCCTCGAAGGGCTCGTCGCTCCAGCGGAACCAGGCCCGGTCGTTCTCGATGTGCAGCAGGAACTCGGGGACCGGGCCGTCCGGTGAGGACAGGGACACGCGGCGTCGGATCTCGTCGTACGCCGCTTCCCACTCCTCCCAGTCGTCGTCCTGTTCGGCGAGGGCGAGTTCGCGGATGAACAGGTCTCTGACGGCGTCGTACGCCTCGCCTGCTGTGAAGCGGCCGGACAGCCAGGGGAAGTCCGCGTCGTCGATCAGGATCTCCCCCACCGGGCCCGCCTCGCTGCCCACCCGCCAGACTCCTCCCGCCCAGCCCATCGCGCCTCCCCACCAGGTTGATCAGGTCTGTGGTCAGCATGCCAGTCGGCACTGACAGAGCGTGGTCGGCATGCGGGGCGCGCCCCGGCGTAGGAGCGTGGTGGTGTGGGAAGAACGATCGTGCTGTGGCCGCACCGGGACCAGGCCCGGCGGAGCTGGCTGCGGGGAGCCCCGCCGCCGTGGTGGGTGAAGGCGCTGCCGGTCGCGCTGATCGCGGGCGTGTGCGTGGCGACGCTGGTGAGCCCGAACCCGCTCGACATCGGTTTCCTGCTGGGCGCGATCCCGCCGCTGGCCGTCCTGTCGTACGGTCCCTGGGCGACCGCGCTCCTGGGCGTCGGTGTGGTCGTCGTCCTCAACGTCCCCGCCTTCCAGCTCAACCGGCCCGGCAACACCGACCTGTTGACCATCGCCTTCGTGGCGGTGCTGAGCGTGTTCGTGTCGTATGTGCGCAGTCACCGCGACGCCCAGCTGGACCTGGAGCGGACCGTGGCCGAGGCCGCGCAGCGGGCGGTCGTGCCGCCGCTGCCCGAGCGGGTCGGCCCCGTCCACTGCGTGGGCCTGTACCGGGCCGCGCAGCGCGGGACGCTGGTGGGCGGCGACTTCTTCGACGTGCGTGAGGGGCCGTACGGCGTCCGGGCCGTACTGGGCGACGTCCAGGGGCACGGGCTGTCGGCGGTCGCCACGGTCGCCTCGCTCCTGGGCGCCTTCCGGGAGGCGGTGCTGGACCAGCCGGACCTGGAGTCGGTCGCCGCCCGGCTGGACCGCAGGCTGGCGGTCGACTCGGCGTCCTCCCGCTATGCGGAGCTGTTCGCGACGGCCGTCCTGGTGGAGTTCTCGCCCGACGCCCGGTCCGTGCGCCTGGTGTCCTGCGGGCATCCGGCGCCGCTGCTGCTGCGCGGCGGTCACGTCAGCGAGGTCGAGCTGACCGCGTGGACGCCGCTCGGGCTCGGTCTGGCCGACACCGGTCCGTCCGCCGGGCCGGCGCTGCGGCTGGAGCCGGGCCACACCCTGTTCCTCGCCTCGGACGGGGTGAGCGAGGCCCGTGACACCTCGGGCACCTTCTACCCGCTGACCGCCCGCCTCGCCGCCCTCGCCGACGGCGACCCGGCCCTGCTCGCCGACCGGGTCTGGGGGGATCTCGTACGGTACTGCCCCGACGTCGTCGACGACGTGACGATGCTCGTGCTCACGTCCGCGTCACCCGATGCTCGCTGACGTCCTGCTGGACGCTCTCCTCGCGGTCTCCCTCGGCGTCGATGTGCGGCAGCACCCGGTCCAGCCAGCGGGGTGTCCACCAGGCACGCGGGCCCAGCAGCGTCATCACGGCGGGCACCATGAGCAGCCGTACCACCGACGCGTCGATCAGCACGCTCACCGCGAGGCCGAGCCCCAGCATCTTGACCACGATGTTGTCGCTGACGATGAAGGCCGCGAACACGCTCACCATGATCAGTGCGGCGCAGGTGATGACCCGTGCGGTGATCTCCAGGGCGTGCGCGACCGAGGCCTTGGCGTCCCCGGTGCGCAGCCAGGCCTCGTGGACGCGCGAGAGCAGGAAGATCTCGTAGTCCATGCTCAGGCCGAAGATGATGGCGAACATCATCATCGGCACATAGCTCTCGATGGGCACCTTGCCGTGCACGCCCAGCGCGGGCCCGCCCCAGCCCCACTGGAAGACGGCGACCACCACGCCGTACGAGGCCCCGATGGACAGGACGTTGAGGACGGCCGCCTTGACGGCGACGAGCAGGCCGCGGAAGACGGCGAGGATGACGAGGAAGGCGAGGCCGACCACGACAGCGATGATCAGGGGCAGCCGGCTCGCGACGATGTCACGGAAGTCCACCTGGGCCGCGGTGGTGCCGGTGACGTATCCCTTGGCGCTCGTACCGGAGACCGCGTCCGGGAGCGTGTGGTCGACCAGCCGGTTGTTCAGGTCCGTGGTGTTGGCGTTCTGCGGGGAGTCCTTCGAGTAGACCGTGCCGATCAGGACGTCCCCGTCCTGGGTGGGTTTCAGCGGAGTGACGGTGGAGGCCCCCGCGACCCCGTTGAGGGCCTTCTGTGCCTGGTCGGACAGGGAGGAGCGCTGGGAGGAGGGAACGGTGGTCTGGTCGATGACGACCGTCAGGGGACCGTTGGAGCCGGGCCCGAAGGCGTCGGTCATCAGGTCGAAGGCGCGCCGGTCGGTGAAGGATGTGGGGTCGGCGCCGTCGCCGATGTGGCCGAGCTGGATGGAGAGCACCGGGATGGCGAGGACGACGACGGTCACGACTCCGGCCGTGAGGAACTGCCAGGGCCGGCGCTCCACGCGCTGGGCGTAGCGGTGCCAGGTGCCCTGCGGCTCGGCCCCCGGCTCCGCGTCGGTCTCGGCGACGGGACGGCGGACGTGGTAGCGGTCGATGCGTCTGCCGACGAGCCCCAGCAGTGCCGGTACGAGGGTCAGCGCGCCGATGACCGCCGAGACGACCGTCATCGCGGCGGCGAGACCGAGCTTGCCGATGAAGCTCACGCCGGAGGCGTAGAGCCCCATCAGGGCGATGATCACGGTGCAGCCGGAGACGAGGACGGCCCGGCCGCTGGTGGCGGTGGCGTGACCGGCGGAGCGCACCGGATCTGCGCCGTTCATGAGGTTCTGGCGGTGCCGGGTGATCTGGAACAGGGCGTAGTCGATGCCTACGCCGAGGCCGATCATCGTGGCCAGGGTCGGGGAGACGGTGGCGAAGGTGAACGCGGCGGCGAACAGCCCGAGGATCGCCAGTCCGCCGACCACGCTGACCAGGGCCGTCAGCAGCGGCATACCGGCGGCGATGATGCTGCCGAAGCCGATCAGCAGGACGACGATGGCGACGCCGAAGCCGATCAGCTCGCTGACCCGGTCGTCGGCGGCGGGCCGGGCGAGTTCGCCGAGCGGTCCGCCGTACTCGACCTGGGCGCCGGCCGAGCGCAGCGGCTGGACCGCCTTGTCGACGCCGTTCAGATAGCCGTCGCCCAGGGTGGAGGGCTGGACGTTGAAGCGGACCGTGATGTAGGCCGTCTTCCCGTCGGAGGACAGGGGTCCGACCTTGGATGCCTGTACGGACAGCGGGTTCTGGGCGGACAGGACGTGGGGGAGCTTCTGCAGGTCCCCGACGGTGGTGGACATCTGGGAGCTGAGCGAGGTCAGCGACTTCTGGCCGTCGTGCATGACGATCTGGCTGCTGTAGCCGCCGGCCGCCGGGTCGTGCTTCTTCAGTACCTCCAAGCCCTTCTGGGACTGCGTCCCGGGCAGCGAGAAGTTGTCGGAGTACTCGCCGCCGAAGGAGCGGTTGAGGACCTGCAGCGCCACGATGGCGACCAGCCAGGCGACGATGACGATCACGAAGTGGTGGGCGCACCACTCTCCGAGGCGTCGCAGGAGACCTCCGCGGCTGGTGCTCTTGCCCCCTGTGCTGGTGCCGGTGGTACGTGACATAGCACTGGCCCTCTCCCGCAGCAAGGTCGATCGTCCTCCCCATTAGACGCCCGTTCGATCACGTCGGCATCTCCGCCGGGACGGCCGGTGCCCGCTCCTCCGGGTGCGGCGCGGGCTCGGGCGTTGAATGGTGTTTACAGAAGGTTCCGGACCCGAGGAGCACTCATGGAGATGTCACAGCCCGACGCGTCCGGGCCGTCCGAGGACCGCTGCACCCCGGACGCCCTGCTCCACACCAGCACCGGCACCGAGGTGTCCCCGGAGGATCTCGTCCTTGCCACGGGCAGGGACATCACCCCGCGCAGCCTGGAATGGGCCAGGCGCAAACTGGAGACGGAGGGCCCCGTCGCCCTGGAGAAGCTGCTGCCCTAATCGCCACGGTCCGCTTCGAGGCACAGCACCGGTACCCGCTGGACCAGGTTGACGGCGAAGCCGCCGCGGTTCCAGGGCTGTGTCAGGGGCTGGGTGCGGCCCTCGGCGTCGGCGGCCCGGGCCGTCAGTTCGTGCTCTCCGGGTGTGGCCGTCCAGTCGTGGTGCCAGTGGCGCCATGCCCAGCGGCGGCCGCCGTCGGGCTCCAGTTCGGCCTCGTGCCAGGTGTGCCCGCCGTCGGTGCTGACATCGACGCGCGTGACGGGCGCCCGTCCCGACCAGGCGCGCCCTTCCAGCCGCACCGGTCCGGGCCGTACGACGCGGGCCCGTGACATGAAGTCCGGGAAGCCGGGCGGCAGGAGCAGGGCGCGTGGTTCGATCCGGGTGACGGGCTCGCCCTCCTCTCCGGACTCCTGCCGCAGCCGGTAGGCGACGCTCTGCTGGAATCCTGTGAACGGCTCGTCCAGGACGTCGACTTGGCGCAGCCACTTCACCTGCGCCATGCCGTACCAGCCCGGCACGACCAGCCGCAGCGGATGCCCGTGCTGCGGCGGCAGCGGGGCCCCGTTCATCGCGTACGCCAGCAGCACCTCGGGCTCGGTGCCCGTGGCCACGTCGATCGGGAGGGAGCGCTGGTAGTCCTGTTCGACTCCGCGTTCCACTCCGTGGTCGGCGCCGGTGAACAGCACGTCGACGGCGCCCGCCTCGACACCGGCCTCGGCGAGGACCAGGCGCAGCGGCACGCCGGTCCACTCGGCGGTGCCGACCGCCTCGACGAGCCAGGGCTGGCTGACCGGGCGGGGTGTGAGCAGGGCCCGCCCGTTCCCCGCGCACTCCAGCGTCACCCGGGTGGTGACCTGGGGGAACGCGCGCAGATCGGCCAGGCTCAACTGCAGCTCGCGGCGGACGCGGCCTGCGACGGTCAGCTGCCAGGGCGTGCCGTCGGGGACGTACGGGATGTCGTAGTGCGTCAGTACGTAGTGCAGGCCGGGCGGGGTGACGTCGTAGCGCAGGGCCTCCAGCGGGAGGCCGTGGTTGCGGGTGGCCAGCGCGAGTTCGTCGCGGCCGATGCCCTCGTCGGGGGCGGCCAGCCGGGCGGGAGTGCTCGCGTCGGCGAGTCGATGGCCCATGGGCGCATTATCACGCCGGGTGGCCGCTCGGGCACCTGGTTCACGACGGCGGGCAACCGGCCGTCGGTCGAGGGGAGTTCGATTCGATCAATGGGCGCCTCGTTGCCCGTTCACCCTTTCGAAGAGGGCCCACGTGCTGACAGACTTCCGAGGGTGCCCGACTTCGACATGCTCGTCATCGGATCCGGCCCGGGCGGCCAGAAGGCCGCCATCGCCGCGGCCAAGCTCGGCCGCCGGGTCGCCGTCGTCGACCGCCCCGACATGGTCGGCGGGGTCTCCATCCACACCGGGACCATTCCCTCCAAGACCCTGCGCGAGGCGGTGCTGTACCTGACCGGCCTCACCCAGCGGGATCTGTATGGCCAGAGCTACCGGCTGAAGGAGGACATCACCGTCGCCGACCTGACCGCGCGCACCCAGCACGTGGTCAACCGCGAGGTCGACGTCATCCGCAGCCAGCTCTCCCGCAACCAGGTCGCCCTGTACGCCGGAACCGGCCGCTTCGTCGACCCGCACACCGTCGCGCTGCGCGAGGTCACCGGCAACGAACGGCTGCTGAGCGCGGAGAACATCGTCATCGCCACCGGCACCCGGCCGGCCCGGCCGGACAGCGTCGAGTTCGACGGCCGTACGATCATGGACTCCGACAACGTCCTCGCGCTGGAACGCGTTCCGCGCTCCATGGTCATCGTCGGTGCCGGCGTCATCGGCATGGAGTACGCCTCCATGTTCGCCGCGCTCGGCAGCAAGGTGACGGTCGTGGAGAAGCGGCCCGGGATGCTCGACTTCTGCGACATCGAGATCATCGAGTCGCTCAAGTACCACCTGCGGGACCTCGCGGTGACCTTCCGCTTCGGGGAGACGGTCGCCGCCGTCGAACGCCATGCGCGCGGCACGCTGACCATCCTGGAGAGCGGCAAGAAGATCCCCGCGGACGCCGTGATGTACTCGGCGGGCCGACAGGGCCTGACCGATGAACTCGACCTCGCCAAGGCCGGGTTGACGGCCGACCGGCGTGGCCGGATCACCGTCGACGAGCACTACCGCACCGAGGTGCCGCACATCTACGCCGTCGGCGATGTCATCGGCTTCCCGGCGCTGGCGGCGACCTCGATGGAGCAGGGCCGCTCGGCGACCTACCACGCCTTCGGCGAGCCGGTCGGGCAGATGTCCCACCTGCAGCCCATCGGCATCTACACGATCCCCGAGATCAGCTTCGTCGGCCGCACCGAGGACCAGCTCACCGAGGACAGCGTGCCGTTCGAGGTCGGCATCTCCCGCTACCGCGAACTGGCCCGCGGCCAGATCGTCGGCGACTCGCACGGCATGCTGAAGCTGCTGGTCTCGCCCGAGGACCGCACGCTGCTGGGCGTGCACTGCTTCGGCAGCGGTGCCACCGAGCTGATCCACATCGGGCAGACCGTGATGGGCTGCGGCGGCACCGTCGACTACCTGGTCGACGCGGTGTTCAACTACCCGACCCTGGCGGAGTCCTACAAGGTCGCCGCACTCGACGCCACCAACAAGCTGCGGCAGATCGACCGCATCGGCGACTGACGTCACAGGTCGGGCAGTTCCCTGTCCTCCACGACATGGACGGCGGCCTCCTCCGCGCCGGCCGCCCCGCCGTCGATGCCCACGTCCGAGGCGACCTCCTCCTTCGTGGTGTCCATGTGGGCGCCCTCGTCCGGGGCGACCAGGCGTCCGGCGCGGTCCGCACCGGCCTCGGGGTCGACGGGTTCGCCCTCGCCACCGGGCAGGTCGCCGATCTCGTCGCCCGGGGGCACGGTGACGTCGGGGACCTCCTCGGCGAGCCGCTCGTCGAGGCTCTCGCCGTCGTGCTGTTCGGCGGCCGTGGTGCCGTGCCGGGTGACGCCGAGCGGCTTCTCCGGCGGCGAGTAGCCCTCGTCGAGGGTGTCGTCGTAGTCGCGCTCGTCGACGGCGTCCTGCAGGTCCAGCGGCGCCGCGTCCTCCTGCTCCTCGTTGCTCCCGGTGGGCTGGTAGACGTCGTCGGCCATCGGGTCGGTGGCCATGGGTACCTCCTGGCGCCCTTGCGGCGGTTCGTTGTCCGTACGGTGTCCCGATCCGCGTTTCCCGTTGCGCGCCGTCCAACCTCCTCAGTCCCGGGCGGCCCAGGAGGTTACCCCCTGGTCAATCTTGAAACGTCAATGAGTGCGGCTATCATCACTCGCACACACGCTGTGACCGCCCGGCGACGCATCGGCCGGGCGGATTCCTCCATGCCTTTGCCCACCTCCGGCCCGAGGCCAACCCTCTTCGGCCGGCGGTGAGACCGCCACACCCCCACCCCTACGTCGTCGGGGCCAGGTCGTCCTCGCGTCGTGCACGACGGAAAGCAGCGCACCATGAGCAACATCAGGGGCAGAGGGCTGCAGGCCAATGCCCTCGGTACCTTCGACACGGTGGTGATGGCCGTCGCGGGCAGCGCCCCGGCCTACTCGATCGCCGCCACCACCGCGGTTCTCGTCGGCGCCGTGGGACTGGCCAGCCCCGCGGCGCTGCTGTACTGCGCGATACCCATGCTGGGCATCGCCCTGGCCTTCAGCTATCTCAGCCGCATCGACGTCAACGCGGGAGCCAGCTACTCCTGGGTGGGCCGCACCCTGCATCCCTTTCTCGGCTTCATCAGCGGCTGGGCGCTGGTGATCTCGGCGACCATCTTCATGGTGGCGGGCTCGCTGCCGGCCGGCTCCATGACCCTGTCCCTGTTCGACGCGAAGCTGGCCGACAACACCGCGCTGTCGACGGTGGTCGGGGCGGCCTGGTTCATCGTGATGCTGCTCGTGGTGCTGGGCGGCGCCCGGCTCACCGTCCGCGCCCAGCTGGTGATGTCCGGCATCGAAATCGCGATCCTGGCGCTGTTCTCCGTACTCGCCCTGTTCCACACCGGCAACGTCCGCTCCTTCGAGTGGTCCTGGCTGGGCTTCTCCCACTTCGACGGCGTCTCGGGCTTCGCCTCCGGCGCCCTGGTCGCCGCCTTCTACTACTGGGGCTGGGACGTCACCAGCAACCTCAGCGAGGAGACCCGCAACAGCCGTCGTACGACCGGACTCGCCGGTCTGATCGGGGTGGGCATCGTCTTCCTGCTGTTCGAGGTGTTCACCATCGCGGTCAACGTCATCCTCACCTCGAAGCAGATCGACGCCAACGACGCCAACGTACTGGGCGTGCTCGGTGAGGAGATCTGGCCGGGCCTGGGCGGAAAGCTGCTGATCGTGGCGGTGATGCTGTCGACCATCGCCACCCTCGAGACCACCCTCATCCAGGTCACGCGCTCCCTGTTCGCCATGGGCCGCGACCGTACGATGCCCCCCGCGCTCGGCCGGGTGCACCGCAACTGGAACACGCCCCATGTGGCGATCGTCGTGGTCGGCGGAGTGGCGCTGGTGATGTTCATCGCCTCCAACGCCCTGGGCTCGGTGGGCGACATCCTCGCCGACGCGATCTCGGCGATCGGTCTGCAGATCGCCGTCTACTACGGCCTCGCGGGCCTCGCGGTCGTCGTCGCCTACCGCAAGATGCTGACGAAGTCCCTGGGCAACTTCCTCCTGGGCGGGCTGTGGCCGCTGTTCGGCGCGCTGTTCATGTTCTGGATCTTCGTCGAGTCGCTGGGCGAACTGGACACCGCGGCCATCGCGATCGGCATCGGCGGGCTCGCCGTCGGCCTCGTCCCGATGCTCTGGTACTGGAGACAGGGCAGCGACTACTATCGCCCCGCCCGGCTGGACGCCACCCGCACTGTGGAGGCGGAGTACGTCCTCGACCCGTACGCCGCCGCGAACTCCCGTGCCCACGAAGGTCTCTCCACCGACTTCTGAGGGAGACCCCCGATGGCGCGCGACCGTTTCGCCCCCGACTTCGACCCCGACTGCGGAGACGGCCTCCTGACCAATGCCACCCAGGACATCGTCATCGGCCGCTGGCAGGGCCTGCGGGACCTGCTGCGGATCACCGGCGCGGACTGGCTCGCCCGCGGCCACCGCATCCGGCTGCTCGCCCAGGCCTGTGCGAGCACCTCGACGGCGGAGTCGTGGCTGGCCGCAGAGCCGTACAGCGCCGACGCGCTGGTGCTGCGGGCGGCGACGGAGACGGCCAGGGCGTTCAACCTGGCGATCGCCGCGGGCCGGGGCACGCCGATCGACCAGCACCGCATCGACACCGCGGTGACGGCGTGTCTGCAGGCGGCGGAGGCGTATCTGGACGATCCGACGCCGTGGATCTCGCTGATCTCGGTGGCCCGGCTGTACCCGGCGGGGGTGCGGCGGCAGGAACTGGCGCGCTGGTGGGACGAGTTGCACCGGCGCGACCCGTACAGCGTGGAGGGCCATCTGCAGGTCCTGCACTACTACTCCGCGCGCTGGCACGGCTCGCACGGCCTGATGTACGACTTCGCCCGCGACGCGGCCGGTGTGGCACCCCAGGGCTCCGCGTTGCCGGTGCTGGTGCAGTACGCGCGCGTGGAGGAGTACCGCTACGCCCTCGACGCGGGCCACGCCGGCCAGAGCGCCGTGGGCCTGGGGCAGCACTGGAGCCACGACGGCGCCGTCAGCGACGTGCGCCGGACCTGGCAGCGCTGGATCATCGGCCGGACGGACAACGGGATCGCCCCCGGCGAACTGCGCGACCTCAACTACCTGGCGCACGCGGCCTGTTACGCGGGCGACAAGGAGGTCGCCGGTGCCGTGCTGCGGCTGCTGGGGCCCCGCGCCACGCGGACCCCCTGGTCCTACACCGGTGATCCGGAGGTGCAGTTCGTCAAGTGGCGCAAGGAGATGCGGGGGCGCGGCTGAGAGCGGGCGGGGCTACTCGGCGGGCTGTTCGGCCGGCCGGGCCAGGCCCGCCGTCCACTTCTCCTCGATCCGGCCGAACTTCCACACCAGCAGGGCCACCACCCAGGTGGCGAAGAACAGGCCGACGATCACGAACCCGACGACGTTGAGGTCGAGTCCGGCCACCCAGTCCCAGAAGAAGCCGTGCAGGTCCAGTTTCTCGGCGAGCAGGCCGAGGAGTTCGACGGTACCGATGAGCAGGGCGACGGCAACCGACAGGCCGGTGATGGTGAGGTTGTAGTAGACCTTGCGGACCGGCTTGGAGAAGGCCCAGCCGTAGGCGAAGTTCATGAACGAGCCGTCGATGGTGTCCAGCAGCGACATGCCCGCGGCGAACAGCACGGGCAGGCACAGGATCGCGTACCAGGGCAGGCCCGAGGCGGCCCCGGAACCGGCCAGCACCAGCAGGGCGATCTCGGTGGCGGTGTCGAAGCCCAGCCCGAAGAGCAGGCCCAGCGGGTACATCTGCCAGGACTTGGTGATCGACTTCATGACGCGGCCCAGCAGCCGGTTCATGAAGCCACGGTTGTTGAGCTGCTCCTCCAGGGCGGCCTCGTCGAAGTGACCGTGGCGCATCTGCCGGAAGACCTTCCAGATGCCGGCCAGGATGACGAGGTTGATGGCGGCGATGACGTACAGGAAGGTCCCGGAGACGGTCGTGCCGATCAGGCCGGTGACGTCGTGCAGCTCGGAGTTGTCGTCGCGGACCGGTCCCGCCACCGCCCGCACCCCGAGGGAGAGCAGCAGTGCCAGCACGAAGACGACGCTGGAGTGGCCGAGCGAGAACCAGAAGCCGACCGACAGCGGCCGCTTGCCCTCCCCCATCAGCTTGCGGGTGGTGTTGTCGATCGCGGCGATGTGGTCGGCGTCGAAGGCGTGCCGCATGCCGAGCGTGTAGGCGGTGACGCCGATGCCGATGCCGAAGGACTTCTCGCCGATGCTGTAGTGCTGGGGCGCCACGATGCCGACGAGCGTGAACCAGCCGATGACGTGCAGGGCGATGACGAAGGCGGCCATCCCGCCGACCCTGGTCCACTCGTCCCGCGTCATGGAGGTGCGGAGGCGGTGCCAGGTCATACGGGACGTTCCTTCTCTCGGTCCAAGGCAGCTGCCATCAACCACCTTGTGCCATCCTCCCGTACTTGCAAATCATGTGCAGTAAAGCGCGCGACAGCTCTTCACCATGGAAAGGCAAAGGGCGGCGCGCAGGTCAGGGCGTGGCGTTCGGTCCGTCCGGGCGACTGCGGCGCTGCTCGACCATCTCGCGGCTGAGCTGCTCGGTCTCCTGTTCCGGCAAGCGCTCGAAGCCCTCCTCGGTGATCACCGAGACGATCGGGAAGATCCGCCGGCTGATGTCCGGCCCCCCGGTCGCGGAGTCGTCGTCGGCCGCGTCGTACAGCGCCTGGAGCGCGGCCAGGGCGGACTCGCGCCGGTCCATGCCCGGCCGGAACAGCTTCTTCAGCGCGCCCCGGGCGTAGGGGGAGCCGGAGCCGTCGGCGTGGAAGTCCCGCTTCTCGTACAGACCGCCGGCCACGTCGAAGCTGAAGATGCGGCCCCTGCGGCCCTCGGGCGCCGCCGGGTCGTAGCCCGCCAGCAGCGGTACGACGGCCAGGCCCTGCATGGCCTGCCCCAGGTTCTGGCGGATCATCCCGGCCAGCCGGTTCGCCTTGGCCCCGAGGGTCATGGGGATGCCCTCGACCTTCTCGAAGTGGACGAGTTCGACCTGGTACAGCTTCACCATGTCGAGTGCGAGACCGACCGAGCCCGCGAAGGCGACCGCGGTGTGGTGGTCCGCCGGGTGCACCTTCTCCAGGTCGCGCTGCGCGATCAGGTTGCCCATGGTCGCCCGGCGGTCACCGGCGATCATCACGCCGTCGCGGTAGGTCAGCGCGAGGACGGTGGTGCCGTGCGGGAACCGGTCGGGCGCGGCGCGGACGCCGTCCGGGAAGGGGCGGCGGGTGGGCAGCAGCTCGGGGCGGTGGGCGGCCAGGAACTCGGTGAAGGACGCGCTGCCAGGGGTGAAGAACTCCTCCCCCAGCCGGCCTTCGCTGTCACTCGCCGTCATCCCCGTCCCCCTCCGGTCGTCCCGCGCCGACACACCACTCCTACCTGATGCGGTCCGCCGGGAAACGCCACAAGCCGCCGAAAGCTACCGGTGGGCGTTCGGCCTGCGGTGCGGCGGCTGTTCCGGGGCCGGATGCGAGGGCGCGGGCGGCACGACGAGCACGGCCGGGGCGTCGGCCCGTACCGTCACCGGGGTGCCATGGTGCTTGATGGTCAGCGGCGGGCCCGACAGGAGTGTGTAGGTGGCCTTGTCCGGACCGATCTCCACCCGCAGCCGGCTCTCCAGCAGCTGGAGGCTGAAGGCGAGGCGGCTGAACCGCTCGGGCAGCCGCGGCGCGAAGCACAGGCCCGTGCCGTTGCGGCGTAGCCCGCCGAAGCCGGCGACCAGGGCCGTCCAGGTGCCGGCGAGCGAGGCGATGTGCAGTCCGTCGCGGGTGTTGTGCTCCAGGTCCGCCAGGTCCATCAGCGCGGCCTCGGCCGTGTAGTCGTAGGCGAGCCGCAGATGACCGGCCTGCGCCGCGATGACGGCCTGGCAGCAGGCGGACAGCGAGGAGTCGCGCACCGTCAGCGGCTCGTAGTAGGCGAAGTTGCGGGCGATGTGCTCCTCGTCGAACCAGCTGCCGCAGGTGTACATGGCCAGCACCAGGTCGGCCTGCTTGATCACCTGCTTGCGGTAGAGGTCGAAGTAGGGGAAGTGCAGCATCAGCGGGTACTGGTCCGGGCCGGTGGCGGCGAAGTCCCAGCGCTGGTAGCGGGTGAAGCCCTCGTGCTGCTCGTGCACCCCGAGTTCGTGGTTGTAGGGGATGTACATGGCCTCGGCGGCGTCCCGCCAGGCGGCACTCTCCTCGTCGTCGACGCCCAGCTCGGCGGCCCGGTCCGCATGGCGTTCGCAGGCGTCGGCGGCGGCGAGGAGGTTCGCGCGGGCCATCAGGTTGGTGTACGTGTTGTCGTCGGCGATCGCGCTGTACTCGTCGGGGCCGGTGACGCCGTCGATGTGGAAGGCGCCGCGGTGGTCGTGGTGGCCCAGCGAACGCCACAGCCGGGCCGTCTCCACCAGCAGTTCCGTGCCGGCCTCCCGCTCGAACCGGGTGTCCCCGCTCGCCGCCGTGTAGCGCACGACGGCGTCGGCGATCGCGGCGTTCACATGGAAGGCCGCCGTGCCGGCCGGCCAGTACGCCGAGCCCTCCGAGCCCTCGATGGTGCGCCAGGGGAACGCGGCCCCCCTCAGGCCGAGTTGGGCCGCGCGTTCCCGGGCGGCGGGCAGGGTGCTGTGCCGCCAGCGCAGCGCCTCGGCCACGGCGCCCGGCGAGGTGTAGGTGAGCAGCGGCAGGACGAAGGCCTCGGTGTCCCAGAAGGCGTGGCCGTCGTAGCCGGAGCCGGTCAGGCCCTTGGCGGGAATCGCCCGCTGTTCGGCGCGGGCGCCTGCCTGCAGGACGTGGAAGAGGGCGAACCGGACAGCCTGCTGAACCTCCTCGTCCCCGTCGACCTGGACGTCGGCGCGGGCCCAGAAGTCGTCGAGATAGCCACGCTGCTCCTCCAGGAGCCCGTCCCAGCCGCTGTGCCCGGCGGCCGCCAGGGCTGCCTCCACCTGGTCGCTCATCGCGGGCCGCGAGCGCACGGCGGACCAGCCGTGGGCGACCAGCTTCTCCACCCGCAGCTTCTCCCCCGGCTCCAGCACCGAGGTGACCGTCAGCCGGGCCACGTCCACATTGCTCTCGCCGGCGTACGTGGTCCGTTCCGGGCCGGACACGACGTGGTCGGCGGCCACCGCCACCCGCAGCCCGCTCCGCCTGGTCCGGTGCACCAGGCGCAGCCGGTGCCCGACGGCGACGTCCTCCTCCGCCTCCAGCGGGGACACCAGCGCCTTGGAGCCGCGCGGGTCGCCGTCGGATCCCGGCAGGCTCTCGTTGGCGACGAGCTCCGACTGGATCACCACACGGGAGCGGCTGTCGACGGCCTCCACCTCGTAGGCGACGGCGGCGATCGCCCGCTGGGTGAGCGAGACCAGGCGGGTGGAACGCACCCGGACGGTGGACCCGGCCGGGGACGTCCATTCGCACGTCCGCTCCAGCACCCCCCGTCGCAGGTCCAGCAGCCTCTCGTGCGAGGTCAGCCGCCCGTAGCGCAGGTCGAAGGGCTCGTCGTCGACGAGCAGACGCAGCACCTTGCCGTTGGTGACATTGATGACGGTCTGCCCCGACTCCGGATAGCCGTAGCCGGCCTCCGCATACGGCAGCGGGTGCAGTTCGTACACGCCGCCCAGGTAGCTGCCGGGCAGGCCGTGCGGCTCGCCCTCGTCGAGGTTGCCGCGCCAGCCGACGTGGCCGTTGGAGAGCGCGAAGACCGACTCGCTCTGCGCGAGGACGTCCAGGTCCAGACGGGTCTCGCGCACGGCCCAGGGCTCGACGGTGTAGGAGCGGTGGGTGATCACGCCCGGCCTCCCAGTTCGGACAGGTCCTTCACGACGACGTCCGCGCCGTGCGCGGACAGCGCCTCGGCCTGTCCGACGCGGTCGACGCCGACGACGTAGCCGAAATGGCCGGAGCGGCCCGCGTCCATCCCCGCCAGGGCGTCCTCGAAGACGGCCGCGTGCGACGGCTCGACCCCGAGGTCGCGTGCGGCCGCGAGGAAGGTGTCCGGGTGCGGCTTGCCCGGCAGTTTCCGCTCGGCGGCCACGACACCGTCGATGCGGACCTCGAAGAGGCCCTCGGCCTTGATCGAGCGCAGCACGTCCCGGGTGTTGGCGCTGGAGGAGACGATCGCCGTGCGCAGGCCCTGGGCCCGCACGGCCTCGATGTAGCGCAGGGTGCCGTCGTACGCCTCGACGCCTTCGGTGCGGATCTTCTCCAGCACGAGGAGGTTCTTGCGGTTGCCGACCCCGTTGACGGTCGCCGCCTCCGGCGGGTCGTCCGGCCGCCCCTCGGGCAGTTCGATGCCGCGGGAGGCGAGGAAGGTACGGACGCCGTCGGCGCGCGGGCGGCCGTCGACGTACTCGTCGTAGTCGGCGCCGGCGTCGAAGGGCCGGAAGTCCGCGCCCTCGCGCTCGCGCAGGAACGCGTCGAACGTCTCCTTCCAGGCGGCCGCGTGCACCACGGCCGTCTTGGTGACGACCCCGTCGAGGTCGAAGAGACAGGCCTGGATGTCTTCGGGGAGACCGAGTTGCGTCATAGAGCTACGGTTCCCCGCACACGGGACGCACACCTTGTGGCGCACGCCACACGGGTCAATCGTGCGGGAACGCCCCGGGTGACACACTCTGCGGTGTGCCGCTGACGACGACCTTCGACGACCTGCTCCTGCGTGCCCGCGACCTCACCGGTTCAGGGCGGCGCGCGATCCTCGGGATCGCCGGCAGCCCCGGCGCGGGCAAGACGACCCTGGCCGAGCGGCTGGTGCGGGAGCTGAACGGCACCGGGCGGCCGTGGGTGGCGCAGGTGCCGATGGACGGTTTCCATCTCGCGGACGTAGAGCTGGACCGGCTGGGACTGCGTCGGCGCAAGGGTGCGCCGGAGACGTTCGACGCGGCGGGGTACGCGGCGCTGCTGCGGCGGCTGCGTGACGAGACGGAGAGCGAGGACATCGTCTACGCGCCCGGTTTCGAGCGAGTGCTGGAGCAGCCGATCGCGGGTGCGGTCCCGGTGCCGCCGACGGCCCGGCTGATCGTCACGGAGGGCAACTACCTGCTGCTGGACACGGGGGCGTGGAAGCGGGTGCGCGAGCAACTGGACGAGGTCTGGTACTGCGAGCTCGACGAGGCGGAGCGGATCCGCCGTCTGGTGGCCCGGCACGAGGAGTTCGGCAAGGGCCACCAGGAGGCGGTGGACTGGGTCCTGGGCAGCGACCAGCGCAACGCCGACCTGGTGGCGGCGACACGCGAGCGGGCTGACCTGGTGGTGCCCGGCGTGTGAGACGGCCGGCTCAGGGCCGCAGTGTCAGTGTCGGCTCCCCCCGGTCGTCGTCGGCCCCGAGCACGGCGGTGAAGGCGTCCGTCCGTACGGTCAGCCCTTCCCCGGTGCGTTCGACCGCCACCGTCAGCGGCTCCGCGGAGCCGTACCGTACGGCGAACACGTGCAGGTCCTCCGGCGCGTCCGGCACCGGACCCGCTTCGAAGGCGGTGGAGCTGACGAGGTGGCGCCAGCCCTCGTCGGGGTTGCCGTAGCCGCGGGGGTCGGCGGCGAGGGCGAACGCCGCCTGTTCCTGGGTGAGTTCGGCGCGGGCGTCGAAGTGTTCCGGCCCCTTTGTCCGCGGGTGGGTCAGTCGCAGCGTCCCGGCCGACGCCACCGCGCCCGTCGCCGTCCGGCGGACCCGGTCGCCGTCGTCGGCGGCGTAGGGCAGTCCGGCGAGCAGGTACGCCTCCCCGGGAAGGCGTTCGAGGGCGACCGTCGTCCACAGCCGCGTGCCGTCGGTGACGTACAGGGAGCGCACGTGCCGCAGCACGTGGTCGCGGCCGACGACCGGTTTGCCGACGAGTTTCGCCGTCAGCGTGCCGGTGCGCACGTCCCGGACGCGGACCTCGCCCATGGGACGGCAGAAGACGGAGCCGTCGAGCACCGGGCCGAAGCCGTGCTGGCGGTTGACGGCGGCGGGCAGGTAGTAGGTGCCGCCTGCCTCGATGACGGACGGGGTCATCCGGTCGTCGAAGGCCACCGAGACCGTGCCGGCGCGCAGTTGATGGCGGGCGGGTGCCGTGGACGGTGCGCGGTGCCAGCCGGTGGTGTCCTGGATCTGCCAGACGAGCATCCAGGCGAAGTGGCCGTCGACGCCGCCGTCCGGTTGGGCGGCGTACCGCGCCCAGCGGCTGTCGCCGCGGTAACGGCCGAGGTCGGAGCCGACGCGGGCGCTGAAGTAGCGCAGTCCGAGCACCGACTCGAAGGCGGAGTGCTGTTCGCTGTAGCGCGGTCCGCCGTTGTCGAAGCCGCCGCCCGTCAGACGGGCGTCGATGTAGCGGGCGAGCGCGTCGCCGTCCTCGGCGAAGACCGGCTCGCCGCTGATGCGGTGGGCCTGGGCGAGGAAGGACAGGGAGATCGGACCGTAGTTGTTGTCGTAGGCGCCGCGGTGCTCGGGCGGCAGCAGCGCGCCCCGGTCCGGGACCCGGTGGGCGCGGATCTCGTCGAGGTACAGCCGCAGGGCGCGCTCGCGCATCGCGTCCGCCGGGGCGTCCGGCAGATGGCGGGCGAGCATCAGTCCGCCGACCACGCACCCGATGGCCTGGTTGCCGGCCTCCTGCGGGTTGAAGAAGGTCGCCTCGGTGAGCCAGCGCCAGTAGCCCCGCGCCACCTCCAGCAGCTCGGTCCGCTGCTCCTCCTCGACGAGTCCCTCGGCCAGGTCGAGGAGGTTGACCGCCTGCAGCAGCGCCCACACCGTGCTCGGCCAGTCGCCGATGGGGTGCGCGCCGGCCTCGAGGACGTAACGGGCGTAGGGCAGACCGGAGTCGCGGACCCTGAGGTTCGGGTAGCCGGGGTTGTCCTCGCGGTAGACCCGCTCGCGCAGATGGAAGGCGAGGCTGCGGTGCACCGCCTCGGGCAGGCGCGGATCCTTGGAGCGCTGCCAGGCGAGGGCCAGCAGGGAGGTGACACCGAGCGAGGTGTCGCCGATGTCGTCGTCGGCGTCCGGGTGCTCGAGGTTGCCCTCCGGGGTGATCCGGGCGAGGGCCTGCTCCACGACGCCGGCGAGGACGGCGTCGTACGCCTCGGGGGTGTCGGGCAGGTCGTGGAGCGGACCGCGCTGGCGTGGGAGGTGCACGGAGATCAGCCCTTCATGCCTGAGATGTGGCGCGCAGTGTGAGGGTCAGTGTCTGCGGTCCGTGCCCACCGAGGTAGACGCGGTTCCCGGTCGTCGCGTCGGTGCCGCCGACCACGGTGTAGTCCTCCCCCGGGTCGTACCGCAGTACGTCGCCCCGGTCCGGTCCGGCCAGCGGCTCGCCCGCCTCGACGAAGGCCTCGACCCGGATCTCGTCGTCGCCGACGCGGTAGGTCAACGGCCCGTTCGTCAGGCACCAGCGTCCGTCGCCGAGCGGTACGGCGCCCTGCGGCTCGCCGCCCGGCCGGAAGGTCAGTTCGAGGGCCCAGGGCACCGGTGGGCCGCTGATGTCGATCCTCAGGTCGGCCCCGTCGTCCCGCAGGTCGACCTCGACCCGGGTGGTGTGGGAGACCTCGTCCTGAGGGCGGTGGGGGAAGGCCATCGCCGCGGAGAAGCGGCCCTCGTCCACCAGGCGGTAGGCGCCGTCGTCGCGCCTGCGGTCCTTCGGGAGCGGCTGGTAGTAGGCGCTGGTGAGGGTCTGGGTGAGCCGGTACCGGTGGTCGGCGAGCCGTTCCATGTCGGCGGCGCGGAACGGGCCCAGGTCGAAGAACCCTCGTGAGAGGCGCACCGCGTCGAGGACCGCGGCACCGGCGAACAAGCGCAGGAAGGTGGGGTTGCAGGCCAGGCCCGAGCGGATGCGCCGGTGCTCGGGCACGTCGGAGCCGCCGTACACCACGGTGTGCGCGGTGGCCGAGGCGTGTGCGGCGAGGCGTGCGGTGGGGAGGTACCGGTCGCGCGGGAGCTTCTCCGCGTCCGAAGCCGGCAGGGGGCGGCACAGATCCGGCGTGAGGAGCGTCTGGGCGAGCAGGTCGGGGTCGTGGATGCCGTCGGCGGCCGCCAGGCGGGCCGCGCGGGCGAAGTCGCCCCGGCCGGTGCGGATCGCGAGCAGCCGGTAGTGCGGCAGGTAGGGCCACAGCGCGAACGACATCCTCTGGTCCTGGCGGCGCGAGTGGACGGTCTCCACCGTGCCGTCCGGCCTGATCAGGTCCAGGGTCGCAGCGAGGTTGCGTTCGACGGCGTCCGCCAGGTCGTTACGCCCGAGCACCTCGGCCAGCAACAGCAGCGCCGGGTTGGTGACGATGGACGCGTAGACGGCACTGCGTTCCGAGTAAAGGCCCTCCGCGTCGATGTCGACGCCCTCGGCGAGCCACTCCTCGACACGGGCGAGCAGCCGGTCTTCCGGGAACGAGCGGTGCAGCCGGGCCAGCGCCGCGGACAGCTCCCAGCGGTGGTTGGGGGTGTGCACCCCGCCGGTCAGGAGAGGACCGGTGGCGGCGCCCGCGATGTCGGCGAGCGCCGCCGTGACGTCAGCCAGTTCCGGCCCCGCGCCCGCGGCGAGGACGTGCGCGTCGCACACGTCGTTGACGGTGAACGCGGAGTCCGGCGGCGACTGCACGTTGTCGCCGCCCGCGAAGAGGCCGGAGGCCGTCTGCAGGGACCGCAGGGCACGGAGGTGGGTCAGCGCGGCGGCGACGGCCCGCTCGCTGCCGTGCTGGGCCGACTCCGGCGAGCGGTACGCCGCGACCAGGGTCTTCACGCGCCGGGCCAGGGCGCGGTGCGGCCCGATGAATTCCGCCGACGGGTCGGCCGACCCGTCGGCGGCGAGCGCCGCTGCGCGGACGAACTCGTGGTCGAGCGGGATGGGCAAGGGTCAGTCCTTCAGTCCGGCGTTGATGTCGGCGCTCATGACGTAGCGCTGGAAGACCAGGAAGATCACGATCAGCGGGATCATGGAGATGACCGACGCGCCGAGCAGGACCGACCAGTTGATGTTCTGTGCGCCGACGATGCTCTGGATGCCGATCTGCACGGTGAACTTGTTGGGGTCGTTGAGCATCAGCAGGGGCCAGATGTAGTCGTTCCACCGCCACTGGAAGGACAGGATGGCGAGGGTCAGCATGATGGGCCGGGAGAGCGGCACCATGATCCGCAGGAAGATCGACAGTTCGCGGGCGCCGTCGATGCGCGCGGCTTCCACGAGTTCGTCGGGAACCGTCAGGAAGAACTGGCGGAACATGAAGCATCCGGTCGCGGTGAGCACGGCCGGGAGGATGATGCCGGCGAAGGAGTTGTAGAGGCCGAGGTTGCGGACCACCAGGAACTCGGGGGCGAGCATGACCTCGCCGGGCAGCATCGTGGTGGCCAGGATGCAGATGAAGAAAGCCTTGAGCCACCTGTTGTCGTACTTGGCCAGCGCGTATCCGGTGCAGCAGCTGACTCCCACGGTGAGGATCGTCGTGATCACGCACACGAGGGTCGTGTTGATGAAGTACTGGGAGAAGTTGGCGCTGCGCCACGCCGTCAGGTAGCCCGACAGGGTGGGGTGGTGCGGGACCAGCGTCAGCGGATAGGAGAACAGGTCGCTGGCCGGCTTGAGGGAGCTGAGGATGAACCACAGCACCGGCAGCCCGTAGAGGCAGGCGAGGATCCACAGCAGTGTCGTCGCGGACACCGCCTGCCGCAGCCCACCGGTGGCGGTGCCGCCGGACCGCTTCTTGGAGACGGCCGGTCCGGAGCCCTTCTCGACCGGGCGTGGGATGTCTGTGGTTGTCATCGGTTCTCCACCCGCCGGTTGACGATCAGCTGGATGATCGCGACGGCCATCAGGATGAGCATGAGCACGAACGACGCGGCGCTCGCGTAGCCGATCTGGCCCCGTTTGAAGCCGGTCTCGTAGATGTACTGGACGAGCAGGTTGTTCGAGGTTCCGGGTCCGCCGTTGTTGAGGGCGACGAACACCGGGTACTCCTTCATCGCGTTGATCGTGTTGAGCAGGATGACGATGAACGAGGTGGGCGCGATGCTCGGCAGCGTGATGCTGATGAACTGGCGCCACGGCCCGGCGCCGTCGAGCGAGGCCGCCTCGTAGTACGACACCGGCACGTTCTTGATCGCCGCGATGAACAGCAGCATCGTGAAACCCGTCCACATCCAGGATGCCGCCATCACCACCACCAGCAGCGACAGGTCCGCGTTCGACTGCCATGGAACGGCGCTTCCGCCGAGCTTCTCGATGACGTAGTTGACCAGGCCGAAGTTCTCACCGAACAGCCACCGCCACAGGACACCCACGACGATGGGCGACAGCAGCCACGGGATGAAGAAGATGACGCGGGCGACCGACGCGCCCTTGGCGTGCTTGTTCACCACCAGGTTGGCGGCGAGCAGGGAGAGCGCGAAGTTCAGCGGGACGAAGAGGACGGCGTACAACACCGTCCGGATCAGGGCGTCGTAGAAGGTGGAGTCCCCGAACAGGTGGTGGTAGTTGTCCAGGCCGATGTACTGGAACGCCCCCACACCGGTGTAGTTCGTGAAGGAGTAGACGAGCCCGATCACCGCCGGCCACACGAAGAACAGCCCGAAGAGCACGACATTGGCCGCGATGAGGACGAGCGGCGCAAGGGTGTACTTGCTGCGTCTCCTGGGCGGACTCACGGACACGTCCGAGGCGCTTTTGGTCATCTTCCTGACTCCGTGCTGGTGGAATGGATTCCTGTGGGCTCACGCCGATGAGCCCGACATCACGTGGGCACGCGTGGGGCCGGGCGGCGGAGTCTCGGTCCGCCGCCCGACCCACTGTCCTACGATGCGCCGCCGACCTGCTGGTTGTAGCCGGCCACGATGTTCTCCAGGGCCTTGTCGGACGACTGCTGGCCGTTGATCGCCTTGCCGAGCTCCGTCTTGGTCGGGTCCTCGGTGATGCTCTTGCCCTTCAGCGCCCACTCGGTCTGCGCGCTGTTGAAGTAGCCCGAGATCGGGGCGTAGAGCGGGATCTCCTGGTTGTAGAGCTTGAACGCCGCCTGCGCCGCCGGGGAGGTGAAGGGGTACTTCGGGTTCAGACCGCTCTCGACCGGGAGGAACCCGGAGGACTGCACCAGTTCGGTGTACTGCTTCGGGTCGTAGATCCAGTTCATGAACTTCTTCGCGGCGGTGGCCGCGGCGCCGTTGTTGTTGAAGCCGACCATCATGCCGCCGCTGTTGACGTCACTGGCCTGCACCGGCTGGGCGGGAGTCGGGACGCTCGCCCAGTCGAACTTCTTGATGCTCTCCGCGAAGGACGCGACCTGCCAGACGCCGGACCAGTAGGCGACCACGTCACCGCTCTGGAACATGGCGGACGGGTCGGCGCCGCTGGTCCACACCGACTTCGGCATGGTCTTGTCGTCGTTCCAGCCGACGAAGGTCTTCACGGCCTTCTTCGTCGCGTCGTCCACCGAGAACGTGCCGGAGGAGTCCGCGTGGACGTACTTGCCGCCCATCTCGTACACCATGGCGCGCAGCCGGGAGGGCGACTGGTCGAACGCCAGGGAGTACTTGGCGCCGGTCTTCTCGCGGACCTTGTTGGCCGCCGCGATGAAGTCGGTCCACGTCCACGTCTTGTCGGGCGAGCTCGGGAAGGAGACGTTCGCCTTCTTGAACAGCGACTCGTTGATGAACAGGCCGGAGGCGGTGACGTCCGAGGGGATGGACAGCACCTTGCCGGAGGAGTCCTTGGCGAGGAAGTTGGCGTTGATGTTGTAGCTCTTGTTGTCGGCGATGGACTTGAGGTCGATCAGCTTGTTCGACCAGATCGGGTCCAGCGCCGGCACGGCCGCCACATCGGGCAGGGAGTTCGCCTGCGCGGCGTTGTGCAGCTTCGTCGTGTAGCCGTCGTAGGGGATGTTGACGAGCTTGACGGTGACGCCGGCTTCCTTCTTGTACTGGGAGACCAGCTTCTTCCAGCCCGCGTCCTGGCCCGGAACCGTGGAGATCCAGAACGTCAGCGACTTGGAGTTGCCGCCCGAGCCGGAACCCGACCCGCAGGCGGAGAGCAGCAGGGCACCTGCCGTGGCCACGGCAGCGAGGGGAACCAGGCGGCGTATGCCGCCACGGCCGAGTCGGCGGGAGCGCCGCACACCCACACGGGTCATTTCGATCCCTTTTCGTCGTAGCGGACGGAGCCCGGCGCCGGCCGCTGGTTGTTGCAGGTCCCCGTTTCCTATCACTGCGATTGAATACCCACAAGGGTTATCGCGCCCCGTTGCGGATCCGAAATCCTCAGCCACCCTTGGCAACGGGCCGAAGACTGGTAACCTCCGGACAGCCAGGGAAGACGTATACGGACGGGACTTATCCTCAGTCCGATGGATTATGGGGGAGGGTTGTGAAGCGACCGGCGCCACGTACGGCGACAACTCGGCACGTCACCCAGATCAACCGGACCGCGATACTAGACGTCCTGCGGGAGCACGGCCCACTGTCCCGGCGTGACATCCAGCAGCGCACCGGCCTCGGCTCGGCCACCATCGAGCGGCTGTGCTCCGCCCTCATGGAGGAGGGCGCGGTCGAGGCCGCGGGCCAGGTGCGCCAGTCGGTCGGCCGGCCCTCGACCCTGCTGCGCTTCGCGTCGTCGGCCCGGGCCATCATGGCCGTCGACGTCACCGAGTACACGGCCCGCGGTCGCCTCGTCGACCTGGGCGGAAGCACCCTCTACGAGGAGAGCCACACCTTCGCCCTGGAGGGCCAGGACGCGGGCGCCGCGCGCATCGACGGACTGCTCGCGCTCGTCGACCGGCTGGCCTCGCCCGAGACGGGGGTGACGGCGCCGATCGTGGCGGTCGGCATCACCGTTCCCGGCATCGTGCACGAAGGCGTGGTGACCAAGGCGGTCGAGCTCGACTGGCAGGAGGTGCCGCTCGCCGACATCGTCTCGGCCCGCAGCGGACTGCCGATCCTCGTCGAGAACGACGCCAACGCGACGGCCTACGGCGAGTGGCACAGCGGCGCCCTCGCGAACGCGCACAGCGCCGTCGCGCTGGTGCTCGGCGCCAGACTCGGCGCGGGCATCATCAACGAGGCGCGCCTGCATCGCGGGCACCGCTCGGCGGCGGGCGAGATCGGTTTCCTGCTGACCTCCAGCGCCTCCTTCTCCCGCTACTTCACGGAACAGGGCGACGTCGACTCCACCCTGGCGGCACAGGTGCTTCCGTTCGCCGCGCGGGAGGGTCTGCACGGCAAGCGCATCGGTCCCGCGTTCCGCGCGATGATGGCCTGCTGCCGGGCCGGCGACAGCGAGGCCGAGCAGGCCCGCGACGAGTTCTTCGACTCCATCGCCCTCGCCCTCGTCGCCACCTCCGTCGTGCTCTCGCCCCAGGTCATCGTGCTCGCCGGCGCCTTCGCCCAGTACAGCGAGGAGTCGGCGGAGCAGCTGACCCGGCGCCTCGTCGGCCGGATCCCCTGGGTGCCGCGCATCGCGGTGAGCGACCTGGGCTTCGACGCGGCGATCACCGGCGTGAGCGCGCTGACGATCGAGCACGCCCGCTCCGCGACCTACCTCGCATGAGCCGCCCTCCAGCCCCCCACAAGCCCGATCAAGACGGAGCACGCGTGAAGGACGAAGAGATACGGATAGCGGTCGTGGGCACCGGCGACGTCGCCATGGACCATGCGGCCGCCCTCACCGCCCCGGGCCCGGTCCCCTCGAGGATCGTGGCCGCGGCGGACACCGACCGGCCCCGGCTGGAGGCCTTCCAGGCCAAGCACGGGAACCCGGCCGGCTACGACGACCTCGACGTGCTGCTGGAACGGTCCCGCCCCGACCTGGTGTACCTGTGCACACCCCCCGGCCTCCACCGCGACCAGGCCCTCGCCTGTCTGCGCGCCGGTGCCAGTGTGCTGGTGGAGAAGCCCCCCGCGCTGTCCCTGCGGGAGTTCGACGAGATCGCCGGTGCCGCGAGCGGACCGCCGTGGTTCGCGACCGTGTTCCAGCACCGTTTCGGCCGCGGCCAGGCCGCGCTCAAGTCCCTGGCCGCCTCGGGTGCGCTGGGCCGCCCCCTGCTGGCGGTCTGCCACACCACGTGGTTCCGCGACCAGTCGTACTTCGACGTGCCCTGGCGCGGCCGCTGGGACACCGAGGGCGGCGGGCCCACCATGGGGCTCGGCATCCACCAGATGGACATGATGCTGGACCTGCTCGGCGACTGGACCGAGATACAGGCCCTCACCAGGACGCAGGCCCGCCGTACCGAGACCGAGGACGTCTCGATGGCGCACGTGACGTTCGCGAACGGCGCCGTCGCCTCGGTGGTCAACAGCTCCCTCTCGCCGCGCCAGGAGTCCTATCTGCGCTACGACTTCGAGTACGCCACCGTCGAGGTCACCCACCTGTACGGCTACCGGGACGAGGACTGGCGGGTGACCCCGGCACCGGGACACGACCACGTCCTCACCGAGTGGAAGGCCGCCATGGCCGGCGCCGGGGACGGGGCCGGCGCCCAGAACTCCCGCAGCGGTCACTGGGCGCAGTTCGCCAAGGTGCTCACCAGTCTGCGGGAGGGCACCCCGCCGCCCGTGCCGCTGGCCGAGTCCCGGCGCACCCTCTCCCTGGTGGCCGCCCTCTACGCCTCCGGCGCCGTCGGCCGTCCCGTCACGCCCTCGGACGTCGCTCCCGGCACGCCGTTCTACGACAGCATGTCCGGCCGGCGCCCCGACTGACACCGCGTTCACCCGCACGACAGGTCCCGGCCGCCCAACCCCCTCCGCCGGGACACGAACCGGCCGTAGATCTTCGCACAGACGCGTCGGTCGACCCGGGCGGCTCACGCACCGTCCACGAGTCCCTCACGAGCGCACGCCATGTCACCCCCTTCGGCCGCACGGCCGCAGAACTGAAGAGAGGCACACGCATGCCGTCATCTGCCGGGCACCGCTCCCCCTCCGTCGGCAGACGGGGCTTCCTGAAGACCTCCCTGGGCGCCTCGGCGGGTGTGCTGGCCGCGCCCACCTTCGCCTCCTGGCTGGCCGCCGCGGACGCCAAGGCCGCGACCGGCCCCGCCGCGTTCGTCGACGACTACAGGACCAACCTCCCGACGAACCTCACGCCGGAGACGAACGCGGTCGTCCGGATCCTCGGCGGCTTCGCTCAGGTGTGGAAGACGGGCGGCGCCTGGAACACCGGCACGCCACTGCAGCCCGAACTGCTGCGCGCCAACGTCCGCTACAGCGTCCGCATCACGCATGCGCGCACGGAGGAGCAGGCCAAGGAGGCGTTCATCTACGACCGCCAGCACCAGAGCTACGCGATGATCGCGGGCCTGGGTCCGCTGGCCGACGTGTACAAGGCCGGCGCCAAGGCGGTCACCTCGATCACCAGCGCCCCCGACGGCACTCCCCCCACCACCGTCAGCGACGCCGTTCCGGCCGACGCCCCGGCGGGCTCGGCGCAGGGCGCCGGTTCGCACGACTCCGATCTCGGCAAGGTGGCCGAGCTGGTCGACACCGTCCGCGGCACCTGGGCGTCGGGCAATCCGTCCAAGTACGCCTACCAGTACCCGCGGCCCTGGCGCATGAACGAGAACAGCCAGGTCGTCGACACCGGGAAGACGGACGCGCTCGGCTACCCGGTCTACGACTCCGAGGTGGTCGTCGCGCCCCAGCTGCTGCGCCAGCGCAACACCTCCCCCACGGACGACGGCGGCTTCCCCAGCGGCCACACCAACGCCTTCCACCTGGCCGGCCTCGCCTACGCGTACGCCGTGCCGGAGCGCTTCCAGGAACTGGTGACGCGGGCCCTCGAACTCAGCCACACCCGGATCGTGGCGGGCATGCACTCCACGGTCGACGTGATCGGGGGCCGCATCATGGCCACCGCGCTCGCTGCCGCCACCCTGGCCGACCCGGCGAACGCGAGCCTGAAGGCGGCCGCCCGTGCCCAGGCCCTGGCCTACTTCACCCAGAAGACCGGTACGAATGCCGACACCCTCTTCGCCTACGCGCACTCCGACGCCTCCGACGCCTACGCCGACCGGGACGCCAACGCCTGCGCGGTCGAGCCCCGCCTGACGTACGTGCTCACCCGCCAGGGCCGCAGCGTGCCGCTGACCGTGCCCAAGGGCGCGGAGGTGCTGCTGGAGACGCGGCTGCCCTACCTGGACGCCGACCAGCGCCGGGAGGTGCTGCGGACCACCGCGCTGCCCTCCGGGTACGTGCTGCTGGACGGCTTCGAGCAGTGGGGGCGGCTGAACCTGTTCGCCGCCGCCGACGGTTACGGCGCCTTCGACTCCGACGTGACCGTGACGCTGGACGCGGCCGCGGGCGGCTTCGGCGCGGCCGACAGCTGGCGCAACGACATCGAGGGCGACGGCGGGCTGACCAAGCAGGGCACCGGCACGCTCACCCTGACCGGGCACAACACGTACACGGGCGGCACCGTGGTGAAGGACGGCACGCTGGTCGCCGCCTCGTCCCACGCGCTGGGCCACGGAGACGTGCGGGTGTCCGGCGGCTCGCTGCGGGTGCAGCGACCGGTGCAGGTGCACGGCGTCTACTCCCAGGAGTCCGCCACGCTGGCGCTCACGCTGCGCTCGGGCCACGAGCCCGCCCTTGAGGTGACGCGCCGGGCGCTGCTCGGCGCGGGCAGCGTGCTGTCGCTGCAGCTAGACGCCGACCGGCCGCCGGCCGCGGGCCGCACGGTGCGCGTCCTGGCGGCTCCGTCGCTGCGCGGCCAGTTCGACCGCGTGGAGCTGAACTCCGACCGGCTGCGGGCCGTACCCGTCTACACGACGGAAGGTCTGTCGGTACGACTCCTGAAGCGGTGACGCCCGAGGGCGGGAGCTGATGCGAGAGTAGGGCCATGAGAAGGGCCCGGATCACTCCCGCCCGCCCGCGGTCCCTGTCACCGCGGGGCGGATGATGGCGCACGAACAGCACTCGGTCCTCGATCCCCGGGCGCCGGACGGCGAGGAACGGCCGCCACCCCCGGTGACGGTCGCCCCGCCGCCCGGCCGACCCTGGCGGCGCCTGCTGCTGCCGCTCCTGGTGGTGGTGCTGCTCGCCCAGATGGCCGCCGCCATGGTCACCACGGCCGTACAGCAGACGCCGACGATCGACGAGCCGATCTACGTCGCCGCGGCCGCCGACTATGTCCACGAGCACCGCGTCCGCCTCAATCCCGAGCACCCGCCGCTCGGCAAGCTCGTCATCGCCGCCGGGGTGGCGATCGCCGACCCGCACCTGGACACGTCCTACAAGGGCGACCAGAGCCGGTTCGCCCAGCATCTGCTGTACGCCTCCGGCAACGATCCCTGGCGGCTGATGTTCTGGGCCCGTCTGCCGGTGATCGTGCTGACGCTGCTGTTCGGGCTCGTGGTGTTCGCCTTCGCCCGTGAACTGGCGGGCGGCGCGGCCGGGTTGGCGGCCCTGGCGCTGTACGCCTTCTCCCCCGACCTGATCGCCCACGGATCGCTGGCCACGCTGGACGTGCCGGCCGCGGGATTCGTGCTGACCTCGGCCTGGCTGCTGTGGCGGGCCCGTCGGCGGCCCCGGCTGTACGTCCCCCTGGCGGGGCTGGCCCTCGGGGCGGGCCTGGCGACCAAGATGAGCGTGCTGCCGGTGGTTCCCGTGCTGGTGGCGCTGGCCGCGTGGGCGGTGTGGCGGCCGGGGTCCGCGGACCGGCGCCGGGCCCTGGTGCGCTCGCTCGGGGCCGCCGTCGTCGTCGCGGTGGCCGCCGTGGCCGTCGTATGGGCGTCGTATCTCGTGGTCGATCCGCGGCTGCGGTGGTCGCCGGCCGGGCAGCAGGTGCCCGCCGTGCACGGGCTCAAGGGGCTGCTGGTGCAGCTCATGCCGGTCCCCGAGTCCTACCGGGACGGGATGCGCATCCAGTTCGGGCTGGAGAAGTACCCGTGGCAGGGCTTCCTGTTCGGGCATCTGTACACCGGGTCCCGCTGGTACTACCTGCCGGCCGCGCTGCTGGTGAAGACACCGCTGGGCATGCTCGCGCTGTGGGCCGCCGGTGCCGTCGTGCTGGTGATGGTACGGCGGCTGCGGCCCGCCGCGCCCTATGTGCTGGTCCCGGCCGCCGTGCTGATGGCCTCCGCGATGACCGGCTCGCGGGACTTCGGGACCCGCTACGCCCTCTTCATGCCGATGTTCCTGGCAGTGGCGGCCGGGTGTGTGCTTCTGGTGCGGTGGCGGTGGGCGTCGCTCGCGACGGGGGCGCTGATGGTGTTCGTCGCGGTCAGTTCCCTGCGGACCTTCCCCTACTACCTGCCGTACTCCAACGAGGCGTTCGGCGGTCCGTCCAGGACCTATCTGCGGCTGCACGACTCCAACGTGGACTGGGGGCAGGACCTCGGCCGGCTCGCGGACCGGCTGCGCGAGCGCTATCGGGGCGAGCGGGTCTGGCTGGTGTACAAGGGCAGCGGTGTGCCGGCGTACTACGGCATCGACGCGTCCGATCCGCGCAAGGTGCCGGCGCGTCAGGTGCACGGCCTGCTGGTCGTGTCGGACACGGCGGTCGACAAGGCGCGCGGGCAGCTCAGGACCCTGATCGACAGCAGTCGCCCGGTCGACGAGGTCGGTCATTCGATCACGGTCTACCGCCGGTGACACCGGCGTCCCGGAAGGCGATCCGAGGGTCCGTCCGGGGGTGCCGGATGCGCCCGTACAAGCCCTGGTCACGGCGGTGTGTGAGCTATGTTGAAGCACTGTGGGAGACAAAGGAGGCGCACCGGTGCCATCGCCGCAGCAGGCACGCGCACAGGCATCCGCGATCACCTCGGGCAGGACCGCTCCGGAGGCCGAGGCCGCACCGGCGTCCCAGCTCAGAACCCTCTTCGACCGGCCCCGGCTCTCCCCGGGCCAGCGGCGCATCGCCCAGTACCTGATCGAGCACATCACCGAGGCGGCGTTCCTGTCGATCACCGATCTCGCCGAGCGCGTCGGCGTGAGCCAGCCGTCGGTGACCCGGTTCGCGGCGGCGGTCGGCTTCAGCGGTTATCCGGCGCTGCGCGAGAAGCTCCAGTCGGTCGCCCTGGGCCATCTGGCGGGCGGGCCCGGAGCGCCCGAGGAGAACGGCAGCAACGAACTGCAGTCGGCGGTGGACGCCGAGATCGAGAACCTGGAGAACCTGCGGCGCGACTTCGCCGACCCGGACCAGCTGATCGACGTCGGCCGCAAGCTGTCGGCCTCCACTCCGCTGACCGTTCTCGGGCTGCGCATCTCGGTCTCACTGGCCGAGTACTTCGCGTATGCCGCCCGGCGGATCCACCCGGACGTGCGGCTGGTGACGCGGGGCGGCAGTGTCGCCTACGACGCCCTGCTGCAGTCCCGGGAGGCGGGCGGCACCTGGGTGCTGGCGTTCTCGATGCCCCGGCACGCCCAGGAGACCCTCACGGCCGTGCAGGTGGCGCGCAGCGCCGGACTGAAGGTCGCCCTGGTGACCGATCTGGCGCTGGGTCCGGTCGCCGACGAGGCGGACGTCGTCTTCGCCACCGGCACCGGCTCCCGGCTGGTCTTCGACTCCTATGCCGCGCCCGGGCTGATCGCCGCCGCGCTGCTGCAGGCCATGACCGATGCCGACCCGGAGCGCACCCAGGCCCGGCTGGAGGAGTACGAACAGATCTCCGACCAGCACCAGTTCTTCCTGCGGGACTGACGGCGGAGCGGGTCCACCGTAACCTTCGGTAACACCTTCCCCACGCACCGTCTCGAATTACAAAGGGACCTTTCACAACATATCGCGCATGAATGTTTTCATACGTCTTGCAAAGCAGACGGCATATATAAATACTGCTCACGCGTCACCCGGACATCCGTAGCCGCCGTCTCCTACCCGCGTCGGCGCGCGGGCTTCCGGGCGGGCCTCGTCCGTGCGAGCGCCCGTGGTGGCCCCGGTCATCCCCTAGGCCGGGGCCGCCCGCACGCACCCGTCGGACCACCCCTCACGACGCCGCACACCGGAAGCGATCACCCATGCAACTGACGACCACGCGCCTCAGCCCGGACTGGCCGTGCCAGGTCAAGCAGCCCGGCTCCTACGACTGGGAGCGCTCGGCGGCCAAGTGGCTGCGGGAGCTGGTTCCGGCGCGCTACGCCGGCTATCCGGCCATGCTCCGCCACCCCGTGCTGCTCGCCCGCCACGCGCAGATCCAGGTCCAGCACGAGATCCGGGTCGCCCGCACCGCGCTGCAGACCGCCCGCGCCGACCTGCCCCGCCTGGGCCTGCCCGAGTCGGTCATCGAGCACACGATCAAGCTGTACGCGGCCGAGGTGCTGCAGCTCCAGCACATCGCGCGCAGCGTCCGCGCGGTCACCCAGGCCCTGGTCGAGGCCGGGCGCTGAACACCGGCCCGGCCCCCGGCGCATGATCCGCGCCGCGCGTGGCACACGTGGTGACCATGAGCACCACCGAGCTGCGCAGCGGGGAACCGGTCACCACCGTCCTGACCTGGCAGGTGCGCCCCGGCCACGAGCGGGAGTTCGAGGAGTGGACCGAGGGCGTCACACGCTGCGCCAGACGGTTCCCGGGCAACGAGGGCGTCTCCTGGCTGCGGCCCGAGGACGGCCACCGCTACCACGCGGTGCTGCGCTGGTCGGATCCGCGCCGGCTGACCCGCTGGCTGGAGTCCGCCGAGCGGGCGGAGTGGCACGAGCGGATCGAGGGCGTCGCCACCGAGGTCGGCAGCGAGCGGCAGTCGACCACCGGCCTGGAGACCTGGTTCAGCCTGCCGGGCACCACCGTGCGGTCCCCGCCCCGCTGGAAGATGGTCCTCACCACCTTCCTCGGCGCCTACCCGTTCACCCTGCTCGTCCAGGCCCTGGTGACGCCCCGTACCACGGCCTGGCCGCTGCCGCTGCGGGCGGCCGTCTTCCCCCTCGTGCTGCTGCCGGTGCTGACGTACCTCGTCATGCCGCTGCTGAGCCGCATGGTGCGCCAGTGGCTGTACCGGCAGCCCGACGAGTGACCGGAGCACACCCCTTCGGGATGTCCACCACGACACACCCATGGTCCTCTTTCGAGTGAAGCCCGGGCAGGCAAGGGTGCGATCGAAGCGTGTCCGATGTGCGATGCTCGACGCGTGACGAGCGAGCCCGCCACGCCGGCGGAGTCCCCGACCGCGGCTGACACCGTTGCGCTGGCCAAGATCGTCGCCAGGCAGCGAGCGGAACTGGACCGGCTGCGCGACCTGGCGGCGACGTCGGCCGTCCTGGAGCGCGCGAAAGGTGCCGTCATGGCGCTGACCGGCTGCTCTCCGAACGCCGCCGAGGAGCAGTTGCAGAAGGGGGCCGAGGCGGGCCGTCACACGCTTCTGGAGGAGTGCTGGATCACGCTCGGCTCCCTGGCGCCGTCGTCCGCCACTGCCCCGGAACCCGACACCGCCGCCTTCACCGCCTCCCTCTCCCTGCCCCTCAGGGAGCCGGCCGCGGCCGAGGAGAGCTCCGCCACCCTGGCCACCCTCGGCAGGGAACTCGTCCATGTGGCCACCCCGCAGGCGCTCGCCGGCTGTCTGCTGGAGCACCTCGGGCCCGAAGTGGGCGCCGACGCGGTGATGCTCTACGCACTGATGCCCACGGGCGGACTGGACCTGATCGGGCACGCCGGTGTCGACGAGGAACTGGCCGCCCAGTGGCAGCACGTGCCGCCGCTGAGCGGGGTCGCCGCGCTCGACTCGCTGCGCGCGGGCGAACCACGCTGGCTGGAGGACCTGGAGTCGGACCGCAAGCGCTACCTGCTCATCGGGGATCCGCCCAGCCGGTGGCCCACCCGCGCCTGGCTGCCCGTACCGGCCCACGGGCCGACGGTCACGCGCACGGCCACCGCCGCGGCACCGGGCGACGTGTGCATCGGCGTGCTGCGCGCCCGTGGGGGGCCGTTCGCCGACGAGACGCGCGAGCACCTGCGGGCGGTGGCCCGGCTGTGCGCCGGCCGGCTGCGCGCCCTCGACACCCGGCCCCCCGTCTCCGCCGACGACGCCATGGACGTCGTGCGGGCGGTGTTCGACGCGCTGCCCGGCGCCACCATGCTGCTCACCCCGCTGCGCACCCCCTCCGGGGACGTCAGGGACTACCGCATCGACGCGGCCACGGCCCACTCCCCGGACGTGGTCGGCCACGTGGGACGCGAACTGGTCGGCCGCGGCTTCCGGGAGTGCTGCCCGACGCTGTTGGGCGAGCCGGTGTGGCAGGGCTTCCGGCGTGCGCTCACCACCGGAGAGCCGTACGAGAGCGAGCAGTTCGCGCACCAGGAGGTCGTGGACGGCATCGCGGAGCTGTCCACCTACTCGGTGCGGGCGGCACGCCTGGACCAACGGCTCGTCGTCACCTGGGTCCGGCACGGCTCCTCGGACCGGCAGGAACAGCGGCTGGCCGACGTGCAGCGGCTGGGCAACCTGGGCTGGGCCAGCTGGAACCTGCTCACCCAGGAGGTCACCTGGTCCTCCCAGGTCTTCTCCCTGTTCGGGCGGGACCCGGCGGACGGCCCGATCGGCCTGACCCGGCTGCCCGACCTCGCGCTGCCCGAGGACGCGGCCGCCCTGACCCAGGCCATCGCCGAACTCCTGCGTGCGGGGCGGTCGTTCGACGTGCCCTTCCGCATCCGGGTGGCGGGCAGGCTACGCCATCTGCGCGCCGTCGCGGAGGCCGTGCCGGACTCCCACGGCGCGACCGTCGAGGTGCACGGCGTCATCCAGGACCTCACGGCCCAGCGCAGCACGGAACTCGCCCTCATCGAGAGCGAGCGGGCCATCCTCACCCAGCACGACGTGCTGCGGGCCGAGCGGACCCTGGCCGGCCGGCTCCAGCACGCGCTGCTGCCGCTGCCCACCCGCCCGGTGCCGCTGGCCGGGCTGCGGGTCGACGTCGCCTATCTGCCCGCCCAGTCGGGCATCCACGTGGGCGGGGACTGGTTCAGCGCCATCGAACTGCCCAACGGGGACGCCCTGTTCGTGGTCGGCGACGTCGCCGGGCACGGCATCGACTCGGTGGCCTCGATGGCCCTGCTCCGCTTCACCGCCAAGGGCATGGTCATCACCGGCTCCTCGCTGACCGGCGCGCTGGCCCGGCTCAACACCCTGCTGCTGCACTCCCGGGACTCGCACGGCACCGCGACCATGGTGCTGGCCCGCTACAACGCCGCCGAGCGGCGCCTGGTGTGGGCCCAGGCCGGCCATCCGCCGCCGCTGCTGCTGCGCGACGGAGTCGCGCGCTACCTCGACCGCCCCCGCGGCATGCTGCTGGGCGCGAGCGCAACGCCCGCCTTCGAGGAGGCGGAGTGCCGGCTGGAGCCCGGCGACCGCGTCGTCCTCTACACCGACGGCCTGGTCGAGCGGCCCGGCGAGGGCATCGACAAGGGCCTGACACGGCTCACCGAGGCGGTGCTCGCCCACCACACCGACGAACCCGGCTCCCTGGCACCCCTGTTGGCCGGGATGCTGGAGGGCGACCGGCGCGACGACGTCTGCATCGTGGACATCAGGGTCCCGGTCGACCCGGAGTAGCCCCGCGGCGGGCCCTCGTCCTCCTCCTGGTCCCACGGTGTCAGCCGGTGGCGGCGGTCCGGGATTCGAGGGCCTGCCGGGTGTCGTTGCCGTAGACGCCGGTCTCATCGCCGCGGATGCCGTACCAGAGCTGGAAACGGGCGACCGCCGCCTCGAGGGTGGCGTCGTAGCGGCCGTCGGTGGAACCGTTGTGGTAGACGTCCGGGATGTCGCGCAGGCGTTGCTGCAGGTCGATGACGGCGGGGCCGCTGTCGCCCTCGCGGAGGGTGCCCGCGCCGTCGGGGTCGGCCGCGCCGGACGCCGTCGGCGTCGGCTCGGCCGAGGCCGTCGGGCTGGGTGACGGTGCGGGGGTGGCGGCCTCGCCGCTGCGGCCGGGCAGCAGCAGGGCGCAGCCGAAACCGACGAGGGCGGCCGCAGCGACGGCGACCGTGACGGCGGCGCGGCGCAGTCCGGACCCGAAGCCGAACCGGCGTCCGCCGTCCGGGGCGGGGGCGCGCACCGGCGGGAGTTCCTGGGTCTCGCCCTCGTCCCAGGAGTGCGGGTCGGGCACGGCGACCGGCTCGAGACCGGCGGCGCCCTGCTCCATCTCCTTGAACAGCTCCGCCAGGGCGTCGGTGCGGCGCGGGCGCAGGACGACGATGGGCTCCAGCGGCGGGCGGTCGTCGGGCGATCCGGATGCCGGAGGTGTGGGCACACTGCTCTCCTTCCGTGCCGGGACGGGACTCTTCGCCGTTCCCGGGGAGTGATACGCGCCCACGTCCCCGGCAGTTCAGCCGGAGGCCTCGCCCATCCCTCGGGCGACACCGAGTTCCCTGCCAGGAGCGCACTGAGTGTCATTCGCCCCGCTCGGATGCTACGTTCGCGGTCATGAAGACGGAGCCGGCGGCCACACGGCCACCCATGCGGGACGCCCTGGTCGCGGCGGCCTTCCAGCTGTTTCTCGAGCGGGGCTACGAGCAGACGACCGTGGACGACATCGTGGCGCTCGCCGGCGTCGGACGGCGGTCGTTCTTCCGCTACTTCCCCTCCAAGGAGGACGTGGTCTTCCCCGACCACGAGCGGTGCCTGGCGGAGATGACGGCGTTCCTCGCCGAGAGCACCGACGACCAGGAGCCGGTACGGCGGGTGTGCGACGCGGTCCGGATCGTCCTGCGGATGTACACCGAGAACCCGACCTTCTCCGTGCAGCGCTACCGCCTGACGAAGAAGGTGCCCGGGCTGCGGGCGTACGAGCTGTCGGTGGTGTGGCGTTACGAGCGTGCCTTCGCCGACTATCTGCGCGGGCGCCTGGCCGGCCGGCCGGACGGGACACTGCGGGCCGACGTGATCGCGGCGGCGGTGGCCGCGGCACACAACAACGCGCTGCGCTCCTGGCTGCGTTCGGACGGGCAGGGTGACGCGAGCGCCGCGCTGGACCATGCCCTCGGATACGTGCAGTCGGCGTTCTCCGCCCCCTCGGCGCCGGACGGCGAGGAGGGGACCGAGGAGGTCGTGGTGGTCGTCTCCCGGCGCGGCGCACCCCTGTGGCGGGTCGTCCAGGAGATCGAGGGCGCCCTCGAAAAGGAGTGACGAAGGCGAGTTCATATTGAGGGTACGCAGTTCCTTTACGGATGACACTGAGTGTCATACATTGATGCCGTGCACGGTGGCACGGCGAACCGCGCACGTGGGATTCCGGCCGAGCGCAGGGAGTTGACCAGCGTGTACCACCACTCAGTAGGCGTCGCCCGTCAGACCGCCGGCTCCGCGGCGGGGCTCCTCGATCCGGCCCCGCGCGACACGGACACCCTCCTCTTCCAGCGCTGCACCTGGTGCGGCACCGCCATGTACCACCGGCTGCTGTGCCCCGTCTGCCAGGGCAGCGACCTCAGGACGGAGCGCAGCGAGGGCACGGGCACCATCCGGCACGCCACGGTGGTGCACCGCAACACCCCCGCCGCGCGCAATGTCTCCCTCGTCGAGATGGCCGAGGGGTTCGTCGTCCGGGGCCGCGTCATGGGCCCGCTGATCGGCATCCACAGCGGCGACCGGGTACGCCTGTCGACGGTGAAGGACCCGGTGCGCGGTGAGCCCGTGTTCCAACTGGTCGACGAGCCGTACCGCGCCTGGACCTGACCTCCGGCACTCCGATGGCCTGATCCTGTTCGCGCCCGGTGATCGAATCCGCGCACACAGGCAACCCACAGCTCCCACCCGCCGTCCTCCGGTACACGAGAGGCCCCCGCTGACCAACGGGGCGCCTGCGCTCGGTACTTGAGGAGGAAAGACCTTGTTCCGTGCCCGGCGAATAGCGGTGACCGCGGTGGCGGTGCTCGCGGTGGCGGGGGGATCGCCAGGGCTGGCGCAGGCGGCCGGACCGCCCGATGCCAGACCGCTCAGGACGACGGCAGACAGCGGCAGCCCCCTCCCGCCCGGCTGGCGGATCGCCGGCGAGGGGGCGGCGCGGCAGCTGGTGTGGCGTTCGACCGCACCCGTGCCGATGGGGGACACGCGCGTCGACTTCTACGCCGGAGGGCGGCTGCTCGGCCACCCGGCCCCCGGCAAGGACGGCAGGACCTTCCGGCTCGCGCTCGGCAAGACCGCCGGTCACCTGACGGGACTTCAGGTGCGGGCCGCGGGACGGCAGTTGGACGCGGCGGGCCGCACCCGGGCGCCGGGCCGGGCTGACACGGCGGCCGCCCAGCCGCCCGCGCGGCTGCCGGCGAACTCCGTCGATCCGGGGAAGCCGGGCCCGTACCGTACGTCCACCGGCGAGTACGACCTGGACCCGGTGAAGCTGCCCGACTTCCCGCAGCCCGTCGAGATGAAGGCCGTGGTCGTCGCGCCCCAGGGGGCCACCGGCAAGCGTCCGCTCGCCCTGTTCCTGCACGGCCGGCACAGCACCTGCTACAACGGCGACGACATCAGCGGCGACTGGCCCTGCCCGGCCGGCACCAAGCCGATCCCGAGCTACCGCGGCTACCTGCGCGACCAGCAACTCCTGGCCTCCCAGGGCTATGTGACCGTCTCCATCGCCGCCAACGGCATCAACGGCCAGGACTGGGCGGCCGAGGACGGCGGCGCCCAGGCCCGCTCCTCGCTGGTGCGGCAGCACCTGGCCCGCTGGGCCGACTGGGCCGCCCACTCCGCCTCGGCCCCCGCGGTCGTCCGGGACGCCCCGACGGCGGATCTCTCGCACGTCCTGCTGGTCGGCCACTCCCGCGGCGGTGAGGGCGTCAACCGGGCGGCGATGGACAGCCTCTACCCGCCGCCGGCCGCGCAGGACGGCTACCACGGGCCGGTGCGCTGGCACATCAGCGGCACCGTGCTCATCGGACCGACGATCTTCGGCCAGAATCCGGTCGCGGACGTCCCCTCGACGACGATCCTGCCGGGCTGCGACGGCGACGTCTCCGACCTGCAGGGCGAGGTGTACGTCGACGGCACCCGCTCGGTCAGCCGCGGCGGCGCGCTGCACAGCGCCGTCTACGTGGTCGGCGCCGACCACAACTTCTTCAACACCGAGTGGACTCCGGGCCAGTCCCAGGCGCCCTCGGAGGACGACTTCTTCGACGACGACGAGCACCGGGACCCGGTGTGCTCGCCGGGCACCGCGACCCGGCTGACCGCCGACCAGCAGCACCGGGCGGGCAGCACGTACATCGCGGCGGCGGCGCGGCTGTTCGTCACCGGGGACGACCGGGTACGGCCGCTGCTGGACGGTTCCGGCCGGCGGGCGCCCTCGGCGGACCCGGCGCGCGTGCTCACCCACGCCGTCGGGGCGAACCGCGTCGGCGGTCTCCTGCCGGACGGCAAGCTGTCGGTGACCGGGGGGCGGCTGTGCTCGGCCGTCGACCCGGACCAGCACGTGGCCTGCCTCCCCTCCGGTGCGAAGGGCGTCTCCCCGCACTTCGCGACGTGGGAGCCCACCCGCGAGGTCGGCCGTCGCGCCGTCGTGCTGAAGTGGTCGGCGGCCGGTTCCCCGGCGCGGATCCGTCCTGGCGCGCCGGTCACGCTCGCCGGCTCCAAGGACCTGGCGCTGCGGCTGATCGTTCCGCCGAACTCGACCGGCACCCGCATCGACGTGTCCCTGACCGACACCCACGGCAAGCGGGCCGCCCTCGGCGCGGTCACGGTCGACGGACTGCCCGGCACCGAACGCACCGCCTCCTACTGGGCCCGTGAGGTCCGCGTCCCGCTGACCGCCGCGTCCCGGGCGGGCCTGGACCTGAAGCACGTCACGTCCCTGCAGCTGACGCCCCGGTCGGCCCGGGGCCAGGCCTGGCTGATGGACGCCTGGGGCTGGCGCCCCGGCACTCCGGCGGTGCGGGAGGCCGCGCTGCCGCGCGTCGACATCGGCCGTACGACGGTGAAGGAGGGCGACTCGGGCGTCCGCACCTACCAGGTCCCCGTACGGGTGTCCGGGCGGGGCGACGGACAGGTGCGGGTGTACGTCATCGACCCGGTCACCGGCAAGGAGAAGCAGAGCCTCGTCACGGTCCGTCCCGGCGGTCACGACATCGATGTGAAGGTGCAGGTCAAGGGCAACACGCGGTTCGCCTACGACGTCGACAACGCGGTGCTGGTCAAGGCCGTGCACGGCACCGTCGTCGGCTCCTACCGCGGTGGGGTCACCGTGCGGAACGACGACCCGATGCCGACGGTCACCGTGACGCCGGTCGCGGACCGGGTGACCGAGGGGCAGACCCTGAAGTGGAAGGTGACGCTGTCCGCCGCGGCGGACGTGGACCTCTTCGAGTCCTTCGGCGTGGTGCCCGTCACCGGGAGGCCGGAGCTGTCCACGAAGGACGTGGATCCGCAGTGGCTGGCGGACGTCTCGGGCCAGCAGCCCGATCCCGAGCGGCCGCTGTCCTCGGTGCAGTACCTGGCCGTGGCCGCGGGCCTGCCTCCCGGGCAGGTCAGCGCCGAGGTGTCCCTGCCGACGGTCACGGACCAGGTGGCGGAGCCGGCGGAGTCGGTGCGGTTCCAGCTGAGCGACGAGGTCGGCAACCCGCTGCCGGGCGGCCCGGTGCTGAACGGCACGGTGCTGGACGCCTCGTAGCCCAGAACGTGTCCCCATGACGGCCGCGCGGTCCTCTTCCACGGACCGCGCGGCCGTCCGCGTCTCAGGGCCGCGGTGTGACGCGGATGCCGACGGTGCCCTTCAGGCCCCGGCGCAGTCGGCTGCCGAGCAGGGTGAGCCGGCCGACGATGCCGTACTTGCGGGCGATGAGGTCGCGGTAGCGGGCGACGGTCGCCTCGTCGGTGATCTCGGCGGTGGCGGGAATCTGCGCCCCCGTGGGGTTGCCGCGCAGGTCGCAGGGGCCGACGAGGACGTCACCGCGGGCCCTGATCCGCTTGACCTTCCAACAGTCGGCGGCCGTCCACACACCGAGCGTGTCACCGTCGCGCACCACCCACACCGGGGTGGCGACCGGGGTGCCGTTCTTGCGGTAGCTGGTGATCAACAGATATTTGCCCGAGCCGAGTCGTTCCAGCTGTCTGTCCTCCATGCCGGAAGTCTAGGCACGGCGTGCGGCCTCGGGGAGTTCGAGGACGCCGCGCGGGTCAGCGGAGCGCCGCGGCCATCCGCCGTACGCCTTCGGTGATCACCTCGGGCGAGGTCGCCAGGTTCAGGCGTACGTGCCCCGCGCCCCCGGTACCGAAGGGGATCCCGGAGTTCAGGGCCACCCTGCCGCGGTCCAGGAAGACGTCCGCCGGGTCCTGATCGAGGCCCAGCGCACGGCAGTCCAGCCAGGCCAGGTAGGTGGCCTGGCCGGGGCGACAGGTGATGGCGGGGAGGTGTTCGGCGAGCAGGTCCGACAGCAGTCGCCGGTTGTCGTCGAGCCCGGCTAGCAGGGCGTCCAGCCAGGGCGTGCCCTCGGTCAGGGCGGCGGTGTGGGCGATGACGCCGATGTGGCTGGGGCCGTGACCGACCTCTTCCGGCAGGCGCGCCAGGTCGGCCGCGGCTTGCGGGCCCGCGATCGCGAGCGCCGCCTTGAGGCCCGCGAGGTTCCACGCCTTGGACGCGGACATGAGCGACAGGCCGTTCTCCCCGCCGGGGACGCTCAGATACGGCACGAAGTCCACGCCGGAGGCGGTCAGCGGCGCGTGGATCTCGTCGACGACCACACGGACGCCGTACCGCTCGGCGAGGGCGGCCACGGCGGCCAGGTCCCCGGCGGTGTGCACGACGCCGGTCGGGTTGTGCGGGCTGCACAGCAGGTAGGCGGCCCGGCGCCCGCCGGCGGCCGACCGCTCGAAGGCCTCCTGCAGAGTGCCGAAGTCGATGCGTCCGTCCGCGCCGAGCGGGGCCTCGACCACCTGCCGGTCCATGTGTGCGATGAACTGGAAGAACGGCGGATACACCGGCGAGTTGACGACGACCGGGTCTCCGTGCCCGGTGACCAGCTTCAGCATCTCGACGACACCCAGCATCACGTCGGGCACGATCGCCGTGCGCTCCACGGCGAGCCCGTCCCACCCCCACCGCTTGTCGGCGAAGGCGGCGAGCGCCTCGGCGTAGGCGGTGCCCGCCGGGTAGCCGGTGTCGCCGAGCGCGAGGGCGTCCGTGACCGCCCGGACGATCGGCTCGGCCAGTGGAACGTCCATCTCGGCCACCCACAGCGGCAGTACGTCGGCCGGGTAGGTGCGCCATTTCATGCTCGTACGGCGACGGAGCCGGTCCAGGGACAGGGCACGCAGGGGGTTCGGTTCGCCGGACGTGTCGTGCGGGATCCTGGTCATGTCGCACAAGATAAGGGGGCCGTGCTGTGACCTGGAACGACCGTGAAGTCGCCTGCGACGAGTCGGGGTCGGACGGCGAGAACCTCACCGGTGGGAACACCGACGTGTTCGCGCACGCCGGGGTGGGGCTGCCGGTGGACGCCGCGGCCGCGTGCGTGCGGGAGATCCGGGACCGCATCCGCTCTCCCGCGGAGGAGTACAAGGCGACCCACCTGCTGCGGGAGAAGCACCGGGCCGTGCTGGAATGGCTGCTCGCGCCGGGGGGTCCGATCCACACCAGAGCCCATGTGCACCTGGTCGAGAAGGAGTTCTTCGTCGTCGACCGGACGGTCCACCTGCTGCTCGGCGACACGGCCGAGGCCCTGTTCCTGTACCGGGCCGGGCGGCGGACGTTCGGGGAGGCGGGGTGGCGGGAGTTCGTGCGGGCGGCGAACCGGCTGCTGCGGGTACGGCACGACGGGGAGCCCTCGGAACCGACGGAGCTGTTCTTCCGCAGGGTGGACGACCTGCGGCGCGCGCATGCCCGTACGGCCGTCGCAGCGGTCCTGGACAGGCTGGCGGCGGCCCGTTCCCGGGCGGACGGCTACCGGGCCGGACTGCTCGCCGGACCGCCGTTGATTCCGCTGCTCAATCCGCTGCTGCCGGCGATCGTGCGCACGGCCGCGTACTGGAGCGCGGGCGGCGAGGAGGTCCGGCTCGTGCACGACCGGCAGAACCTGCTGACGCCGGAGCGCATCGCCTGGATCGAGGAGACGGCCCGGCGGGCCGGGATCCGGCTCGTCGGGCTGCGGCTGGTGGTGGCCGGCGAGGATCCGCGGGTGCAGCTGGCCGACTTCCTCGCCGGGATCGCCCGCAAGCTCGCCTCGGACGAACTGAACCGCCGTGCGGACCCGGCACTGACCGCGCTCCTGCGGCCCTACGTCGATCCGGCGTCCGTGTGGGGCGACGAGACCGGCCGGGCGGCACTTCTTGGGAAAATCTCTCGCGCCGCACCCTCGGCAGACATCAACTCCGCCGTCTAGATTGCCGGTTGCCCCCCGCGCCCGACCACCAGGCCCTCCAGGAGCTGAGCACGTGACGGACAACCCGGCAGCCACCGAAGATCCCGCCGAGGCGCTGCGCAGACGCATCAACACCCTGCGCCCGCACACGGCACGGATCTGGAACTACTGGCTAGGCGGCGGCGACTACTACGAGGTCGACCGGGTGGCCGGCGACCGCATCCGTGAACTGCATCCCTCCATCGGCGAGTACGCCCGCGCCGACCGGCTCTTCCTGGGCCGCGCCGTACGTCATCTGGTCGCGGACGCGGGCATCCGCCAGTTCCTCGACATCGGCACGGGGCTGCCGACCGCGGACAACACCCACGAGGTCGCCCAGCGGCTGGCCCCAAAGTCCCGGGTGGTGTACGTCGACAACGATCCGCTCGTCCTGGCGCACGCCCGCGCCCTGCTCACCAGCGCGCCGGAGGGCCGTACCGACCATCTGGACGAGGACCTGCGCAATGTCGAGGCGGTCCTGGAGCGCGCCACCGCCACCCTGGACCTGTCCCGGCCGGTCGCGCTGATGCTGCTCGGGGTGGTCATCTTCGTCGGCGACGACGAGGACCCGTACGGCATCGTGCGGCGGTTCATGGAGGCCTTGCCCGCCGGCAGCCACCTGGTGCTGTCGCACACGATCACGACTCCGGCGCTGCCCGAGGTGGACGAGGCGGTGCGGTTCTGGAACGAGCACGGCACGCCGGCGCTGACGCAGCGCACGCCCGAGGCGGTGGCGCGGTTCTTCGACGGCCTGGAGCTGCTGGAACCGGGTGTGGTGTCGTGCTCGCGCTGGCGTCCGGAGGAGGGGGACGAGCCCGTGGAGGTGGCGATGTACGGCGGGGTGGGGCGCAAGCCGTAGCAGATCACCGGCGCGCTGAACGCGGTCGGCTCCCGGAACGTATGGAGAGAGGGTGCTCAACGACCGGAGGGCCCCGCGGTGTTGGCACCGCGCGTACTGGTTCGGGAGCCATGCATGAGGCACGCACGACGACGGATGGTCCGGCGAGTGACACGACTGGCGGCCGTCGGCGGACTCCTCCTGGGGGGAGCCATGGTGACGCAGGCCGCCATGGCGAGCGAGTCTCCCGGCACCTCCGCCCTTCCGTTCAGCGCCAAGGGGAACACGCCCGGCACGGGTGCCTCGCTGGTGTCGCAGCTGGGTACCGCCCGTACGGCGGGGACGTGGGTCGGCGCGGACGGGCGCACGGTGGTCGCGGTGACCGACAAGAAGGCGGCGACCGAGGTCGAGCGGGCGGGCGCCGAGGCGAAGATGGTCGGCCACAGCATGAACGAGCTCAAGGCGGCCACGGCGACGCTGCGTTCGGCGCCCCGGGTGGCGGGCACGGCCTGGGTGATGGACTACCGGACGAACCAGGTGGTGGTGCAGGCCGACAGCACCGTCTCCGCCTCCGACTGGTCGGACATGACCAAGGTGGCGTCCGGCATCGGCAGTTTCGTGCGGATGGAGCGCACCAAGGGCACGTTCACGACCCGGCTCAACGGGGCGGCGCCGATCCTGTCGACCGGCGGGCGCTGCTCGGCGGGGTTCAACGTGACCAACGGGCAGACCGACTTCATCCTCACCGCCGGGCACTGCGGGCCGAACGGTTCCATCTGGTTCGCCAACAGCCAGGGCAACCAGCAGCTCGGCACCACCGTGCAGCAGAACTTCCCGGGCAGCGACTTCTCCCTCGTGCAGTACGCGAGCGGTACGGCCGGGCAGGGCGCGGACATCGTGGCCATCGGCAACGGCAACGGGGTGCGGATCACCGGCGTGAGCGATCCGGTGGTCGGGGAGCGCGTGTTCCGCAGCGGCAGCACCAGCGGTCTGCACGACGGCGAGGTCAAGGGGCTGGACGCTACGGTGAACTACCCCGAGGGCACGGTGACCGGGCTCATCGAGACGAACGTGTGCGCCGAACCGGGCGACAGTGGCGGTCCGCTGTTCTCCGAGGGCATCGCGCTGGGCATCACCTCGGGCGGCAGCGGCGACTGCACCTCGGGCGGTACGACGTTCTTCCAGCCGGTGACGAAGGCGATGCAGGCACTCAACGTGCAGCTGATCGTCTCCAAGCAGGCGGCCGCCCAGCAGGGCGCCTCACCGGCGCCGTCCGCGTCGGCCACGCACAGCGCGATCGCGCCCAACACCACGTCCCCTGGTTCCACCACTCCGGCGACGGGCACCTCGACGGGCACGACCCTGCTGGCCCGGCTCAGCGACCCGCGGAACATCGGCCCCGGGATGCTGGTCATCGGCGGCAGCATGATCGCGCTGGTGGCCACGCGGTGGATCCGGGCGGAGCAGGACCGCAAGGACTACCGGCGCGCCTACTCCGCGAGCTGGGGCTGACGGGTCAGCCGAGGGTGATCAGGACGGTGGCGGCCGCCGCGCCGAGCAGTCCGGCGGTCTGCCGGGCGGTGACGCGCTCGTGCAGCAGCGCGAGGCCGAGGATCACCGGGATGGCCGGATAGAGCGAGGCGAGGACGACGGCGACGGCCAGCAACTGCCGCTGGGCGGCGAGCAGATAGAGGATCAGACCGAGCGCGGCCCCGGCCCCGACGAGGAGCGCCTGGGCGGCGATCCGGGGCGGAACTCGCAGGGGTCCGTGGCGCAGGGTGGTCGGCAGCAGCAGGAGTACGGCGGCGACACGGCCGGCGACGACCGGCCACAGCCCGGCGGACGCACCTGCCAGGCCGAGGGCGACGTACTGCACGGCGACGCCCGCGCTGGCGAGCAGCCCGTCGCCGGCGCCGCGGGCCGCGCCGGACCGGCCCCCGGAGACCAACCAGAGCGCGGGCACCGCCACGGCGATGCCCACCCAGGCCGACGGGTCGGGCCGGTCGCCGAGGAGGAGGACGCCGCACAGGACGGACAGGGCGACGCCTGTCACCGCGCTCAGGGGGACGACGACGGTCATGGCCCCGCGGCTCAGGCCGCGGTTGAGGAAGTGCATGGCGGTGCCGCTGCCCAGGCCGGACAGGGCGCCCCACAGCAGGTCGGCGGGGTGGACGGCGTCGGCGGGAACGAGGAGTGCGGTGACACAGGCGAACGCGAGACCGCCGACCTGGCCGAGGAAGGTGACGGCCGTGAAGGAGGCCCGGCGGGAGAGGATCCCGCCGCCGAAGTCGACGAGGCCGTAACAGACGGCCGAGGCCAGTGCGAGGAGGGGACCCATTCGACCAGGGGTGCCCCGGACCGACGCGCCGATGCGCGGCGGGCGTCAGATGAGGCTAGGCCGCCCGCGCGGGCTGGGGAGCCGCGGCGGCCCACTCCAGGACGAGCCGCTGGTACTCCTCGCGCTGCTCGACGCTCAGTGTCCCGCCCGACCGGCGCCACAGGGCCCGGATCTCCTCGTTGACCTCGTCCGCCGAACGCTCGGAGACGGTTTCAACAGTGGTGGACATGGTGTGAAGCATACGGCGCCGGAGGTGAAGGCGCCGTGAGTAATCACCCTGGAAAGGGGCATATCGGACCGTGTTACTGATCACGTCCATCTGTCAAGATCCACCGGCCAGTTCGGACTCCGCCGCTCCCAGCACCAGCACCTGGATCGCCAATACGGCCGCACCGCGGGCCCAGTCGTGAAAATCGGACACCTTCGTCTCCAGGGCGACCGGGGCGGCCATCGGATGCCGGAGCGTCCTGATCGTCTCCCCCACCGTGTTCCCCGCCACATCCATCAGCCCGACCCCCTCTCCGGCGAGCAGGATCTTCTGCGGCATCACGAAGTTGGAGATCTGCGCGACCAGCGTGCCGAGGGCGCGCGCCGCCTCGTCGATGACCCGGGCGGGCATGGGGTCCCCGGCGGCGGCCCGGGTGAGGATCTCCTCGTAGGTCCAGTCGCGGCCGGTGGCGGCCCGGAGCTGGTAGCGGATGCTCGGGATGGCGAGCAGGGAGACGGCGCTGCCGCGCTCCCCCTCCGGGGTGAGCGGGCCGCTGGGGTCGACGATCCAGTGGCGGCCGAAGCCGCGGTCCTCCTCGGCGTTCGGCACCCGTCTGCCGCCCAGCACCAGGCCGTAGCCGATGCCGGCACCGATGGTCAGGGCGACGAAGCGGTCCAGGCCCCGCCCGGCGCCGAACCAGGTCTCGGCCTCCACGAGGGCGGCGACGTCGTTCTCGACGACGACGGGCAGCCCCGTGCGCTCCTCGACGAGCCCGGCGAGCGGCACGCCCCGCCAGCCCAGGAAGGGGGACTCGGCGACCACGGCCCGGTCCGCGACCCGGCCGCCCACGCCGATGCCGATGCCCGCCGGGCACGGGTGCGCGGCGGTGAACCCGCCGGCCATCTCCGCGAGCACGTCGGCGACTTCGGCGGGGTCATGGGTGGTGAGCGGGCGGTCGTGGCGGGCGACGATGTCGCTCCGGAGGGTGGTGACGACGCCGTAGACCATGTCCTCGGTGATCTTGAAGCCGATGAAGGACCAGGACTCGGCGACGACGTCGAGCGGTTGGGAGGGCCGCCCCTGGCGCACCTCGGCCGGGGCACCGGCCTCGATCACCTCGACCAGCAGGCCGGACTCGATCAGCGGCTTGGTGAGCCGGGTGAGGCTGCCCGCGGAGAGGTCGAGCCGCCGGGCGAGCTCGGTGCGCGACAGGGGGCCGTTGACGAGCACCTCGATCGCCACCGAGCGCTCGCCGGGGCTGAGGGGAAGCCAGCTGGCGGCAACTGTGGTCATGGAGGTCAGGCTCCCACATGATTTTTTTCATCACGAAATCAACGTGCTCACTCTAAGACGCCGAAGACCCTGACGAAAACATGTCCACCCGACTCTTGACGCCAGGATTCTTTCACGACAAAAGTAAGTGTCCGATCCTCTCCCAGTGAAGGGCACGCCTTTCATGACGTTCTCCCTCGGCATCGTCGGCGCCGGCCAGTTCTCCGGTCAGTTCGCGACGCTGTTCCAGGCCCACCCCGGTGTCAGCGACGTGTACGTCACCGACCTGCTGCCCGAACGAGCCGAACAGCTCGTCGCCGCGCAGGGACTGGCGGGCACCTTCCCCAGCTACGAGGCGATGCTCGAGTCCCCGGCGGTCGACGCGGTCGCGATCTTCACCCAGCGGTGGACGCACGGCCCGCTGGTCCTGCAGGGCCTGAACGCCGGCAAGCACGTGTACTCGGCGGTCCCCATGGCGATCACCACGGAAGAGATCGCCGCGATCATCGACGCTGTCGGGACGACCGGACTGACGTACATGATGGGCGAGACCAGCCAGTACAACCCGGCGACGGTGCACGCCCGCAACCAGATCGCGGAGGGCGCCTTCGGGCGGCTCTTCTACGCCGAGGGCGACTACGTCCACGACATGGACCTCGGCTTCTACGACGCCTACCAGTACAGCGGCGGCGAGAACTGGAAGGCCACCGCCAGCTATCCCCCGCTGCTGTACCCGACGCACGCGGTCGGCGGGGTGCTGGGTGCCTGGCAGACGCACGCGGTGAGCGTGTCGGCGATCGGCGTCCGAGACGACCGCGGCGACGGCGTCTTCGACCGCTCCGTCAGCCAGTTCGACAACGACGTCTCCAACGCCACCGCGCTGTTCGAGGTCGCGGGAGGCGGATCCTTCCGTACGAACGAGTTCCGTCGCGTCGGCTACCCCTCGCACATCCGCGAGTCCCGGTTCCGCTTCTTCGGCACCGAGGCGAGCATGGAGCAGCTCGCCACGGTGGCTCTGTGGCAGGACAAAAAGGGCGTGAAGGACATCAGTGAACTACTGGAGCCCAAGCCCACCATGTCCCCCGACGATCCGTCGCTCCAGCACATCGCGCCGGAGCTGCGGGCGGCCTTCACCTCCGGTTCGGCACCGGTGCACGACCGGGCGCGGCTGCCGCGGGCGTTCGACAACCTGCACAACGGGCACGAGGGCAGTCACCACTTCCTCGTCGACGACTTCGTGACCGCCGTCAACACGCGGTCCCTGCCGTCGGTCAACGCATGGGTGGCCGCCCGTTACACCCTGCCGGGCATCATCGCGCACGAGTCGGCGCGGCAGGGTGGGGTACGGCTGGAGATCCCCGACTTCGGGGACGCCCCGCAGTAGGCGGGACGCCGGGCCGGGTGCCTGCTCAGGTGCCCGGCTTGCGCCCGTACACGAAGACGTCGTCGCCGGCCTTCAGCAGGGACCAGTACTTCTGGGCGGTGGCGGTGGTCATGTTGACGCAGCCGTGCGAGCCCGGCGGGTTCCACATGCTGAGGTTGACCGAGTGGAAGGCCTGGCCGCCGTCGAAGAACTGGCTGTAGGGCATCGGCACGTTGTAGATGTTCGAGACGTGGTTCTTGTCACGCCAGTAGATCTTCTTCAGACCGGTGCGGGTGACGTACCCCTTGCGGCCGGTGCGGACCGGCACCGGGCCGTAGACGAGCCTGCTGCCGTCCTGGATCCAGCTGAGCTGGAGCGTGAGGTTCACGCAGGCTATGCGCCCCTTGTTCGTCGGGCACTTGCCTTCCTTGTTGGGGTTGTTCCCCACGGCCTTCTGCTTGTTCATGAGGTCCATCACGCCCCAGGTGACGGAACCCGCGTACCCGATGTTCGGGGTGATGCCGTGCTTGGTCTGGAAGGCCTTGATGGCCTGGCAGTCGGCGGCGGACTGTTTTCCGTCGACCGGCCGGCCGAGGAACTTCTCCACCTGCTTCTGATAGGGCCCAGCCTGCGTGGTGCAGCTCGTGGCCGCCTGGGCGGAACCGGTGCCCAGGGCGAGGGTGAGCGGTGCCACCAGTCCGGTGATCCCGAGTGCGACGGCTCCCCGTCTGCGGATGTCCCCCATGGTCTGCCTTTGCCTTTCGCGCGGAATGGTCGTCCGATCTGCGATCTCTGCCAGCTAGACCGATGTCCGCCGCGATCGGTTGTAAGTCGCCGCACGTTACGACGAAACGGTGACATTCGCAGTGCGCCAGGTCACAGCGGTCGTCCGCTGCCTACCCCGAGGACACACACCGCACACCCGCCCAGGGCTGCCTCGGCCCCCAACTCCTGCCTTCCGCACGCGACTTCTTAGGCCGCCGCATCGGGGCTGCGCCGACGGTGAGGGTCAGGTGCCGCTGCGCACCCCCGTCACCGCGTTGAACCCCGTGTGGACCGCGGTCAGGCCGCCGTCGACGGTCAGTTCGGTGCCGGTGATCCAGGCCGCGTCGCGGGAGGCGAGGAAGGCGACGGCCGCCGCGATGTCCTCCGGTTCGCCGACCCTGCCGAGCGGGTACAGCGGGCGCAGTGCTTCCAAGTCGTCCTCCCGGCCTTCCCACGCGGACGTGCGCACGGTGCCCGGCACGACGAGGTTGACGCGGACTCCCCGTCCGGCCGCCTGTCCGGCCAGGGTGCGGGTGAGGGAGGCGAGGCCGGCCTTGGCGGCGCTGTAGGCCTGGTTGCCGAAGTCCATCCGGCCGTTGACGGAGCCGATGCTGACGATCGCGCCGCGCCCGGAGGCTGCCAGGTGCGGGAGCGCGGCCCGGCAGCAGCGGTAGGCGCCGGTGAGGGTGATGTCGAGGTCGCGGGCCCACGCCTCGTCCGGGCCGTCCTCGAAGAGCGGGGTGTCGGGGGTGCAGGAGGCCGCGCTGTTGACCAGGACGTCGAGGCGGCCGAAGGCGTCGACGGCGTGCGCGACAGCCGCCTCCACCGCCGCCCGGTCCCCCACGTCGCACGCCAACGCCTCGGTGGCCAGGCCCCGTTCGCGCAGTGCCCCCGCCGTCTTCTCGACCTCGGGCGGGTCCGCGTCGGTGAGCAGAACCCGCGCCCCCTCCTCGGCCAGGCGCCGGGCGACGGCGGCGCCGATGCCGCGGGCCGCGCCCGTGACGAGAACCCCGTACCCCTCGAAGCGCTTGATGTCAGCCATGGCCCGAACCTACTCCCCGCAAGATCCACGGGACAGATAGCGTGCGTCCATGTCCGCTTTTCTGCAGCAGCTCCCCGCGCTGATAGGTGTGGTGATCGGTGCCCTCGGCTCGTATCTGGCGGTGGTGCGGGGTGATCAGGCGCGGTTCCGGCGGGAGCGGGCGGCTCGGTGGGAGGAGCGGCGGTTCGCGGTGTACGCCGACTGGGCCCAGGCGCTGAAGCAGCAGGTGGCGCTGACCTACCGGGTGGCGGCGCACCTCGGCAACGACCCGCACCCGCACCCCCTGACCCCGCGGGAGGCGGAGCCGCTGCTGGCCGAGGTGCAGACCGCCCGTGAGCCGCACGGGGAGGCGCTGATCCTGCTGGGCAGCCCGGAGGCCGTGGAGCGGGCCCGGGCATGGATCGTCACCGTGCTGGAGATGGAGCGGTTCGTGCGGGACGGCACACGGGACCCCGCGGCCTGGCAGGTCCTGCTGGAACGCCAGCGCGCCGGCCGCGAAGGCTACTACGAGGCCGTCCGAGAGGACCTCGCGCTGCCCCCGGGCCATTCCGCGCGCTGGCCGCTGCCGGTGTTGCCAGGTTCCTGACCTCACCGATACCCGGTCACGTCCGCCGGTTTCCCCGCGTCCTGCACCTCCACGAGATAGCGCCAGGCGTCAGGCCGGCTGCCGTCGAGGTCCGTGAAGCCGTAGACCTGGGCGAGGCCGCCGCTGGACAGGGAGCGGCCGTTGAAGCGGGCCACCTCCGGGTCGGCGGCGAGGGCGGCGACGGCGCGGCCGACGTAGCGCGGGGTCTCGGAGATCGCGAAGTGCGGGACCTCGGTGAGGGCGTCGCGCCAGTTGTCCTCGCGTACGCCGAACTGGTCGAGCATGATCTCCGAGCGCAGCCACCCCGGTGTCAGCGCGACGGCCGTGGCGCCGCGCGGGCCGAGTTCGTGGCCGAGGGCGAAGGCCATACGCAGGACGGCGGTCTTGGCGAGGTCGTAGAAGAAGGAGACGCGGTAGGTGTCGCGGTTGTACTCGGCGGTGCCGTCGGTGACCTCCACGGCCAGGCCGCCGGGCCGGCGCAGCAGCAGGGGCAGGGCGTGATGGCTGGTGACGGCGTGCGTCTCGACCGCGAGCCGCAGCAGTCTGAGGCCCTTGTCCAGGTCGTGCTCCCAGACCGGACGGTCCCACTCGAAGAGACTCTCGCCGCCCCAGATGTCGTTGACGAGGACGTCCAGGCGGCCCTCCTCGTCGGCGATGCGGTCGACCAGGGCGCGGACCTGGTCAGGTTCGAGGTGGTCGGTGGGTACGGCGATGCCCCGGCCGCCGGCTCGGGTGACGAGGTCGGCGGTGTCCTCGATGGTCTCGGGGCGGTCGTACTCGGAGCGCCGTGCGCGGGTGCTGCGTCCGGTGACGTACACGGTGGCGCCCGCCGCGCCGAGTTCCACCGCGATCCCGCGGCCCGCCCCCCGCGTCGCCCCGGCGACGAGCGCCACCTTGCCGTTCAGCGCTACGGACATGTCCGGCCTCCCGTTGGCCTCGGTTGTCGGTCACTGCCGAGGGTGCCGTGGAAGCCGGACATCTTCTGTCGCCTTTTCCTGCCGGTGCGTGCCGGTTCAGCGCGATGAGACCGCGCCGTCGTACACGTGGTCCGGGGTGACGATCGCCGTGACCGCCCGCGCGAGGAGGGTGGAGGGTTCCTGGCCCTGGACGGTCGAGTCCGTGTTGATCATGATCACCAGGGTGGCCCGCCGCGCGGGCAGGTACACGGTCACGGTCTCGTAGCCGGGGATGGAGCCGTTGTGCCCGATCCACCCGTTGGCGTCGAAGAGGCCGAGGCCGTAGCTGAGGCCGGGGAGACCGGTCGGCAGCATCCTGAGTCGTTGCGCCTGGGTACGGGGGCTGAGGAGTCTCCCGGTGGCGACGACCTCGGCCCAGCGGCGCAGATCGTGCAGGTCGGAGATCATCGCCCCGGCCGCCCATGCCCAGCTGGGGTTCCAGCGGGTGGCGTCGGCGACCGCGCCGGTCAGTGTCTGGTCCGTGTAGCCGTGCGGATGCGGGTCGGGGAACTCCGTCCCCCGCGGCAGCAGCGTGTGGTGCAGCCGGGCCGGCCGCAGGATCCTCGCGTCGATGAAGTCCGCGAGCCGCTGACCGGAGACCTTCTCGATGACCAGCCCGAGCAGGACGAAGTTGGTGTTGGAGTACTGGAACCGCGTGCCCGGCGCGAAGGTGTTCTTGTGCTTGAACGCGTACGCGAGCAGTTGCCGGGGAGTGAAGGAGCGCTCCGGGTCGCTCAGCAGGTCATGCACGAAGTCCGCATCGGAGCTGTACGGGAACAGGCCGCTGCGCATCTCGGCGAGGTGGCGCAGCGTGATCCGGCCGCCGCCCGGCACGCCGTGGACGTAGCGGGAGATGGGGTCGTCCAGCCGGACGCGATGGTCGTCGACGAGTTCCAGCAGGGCGGTGGCCGTGAAGGTCTTGGTCTCGCTGCCGATCCGCTCGGAGACGTCGGGGGTCATCGGCCTGCCGGTCGCCTTGTCGGCGACGCCGCTCGCCCGGACGTAGCACCCCTTGCCCGGCATCCACAGTCCGACGACGGCACCGGGGATGCCCGCCTGCCGGCGGACGTCCTCGATCGTCCGGTCCAGCCGTGCGGTCATGCCCTGCCCGAGACCGCCCGGCGGACAGTGGTGCCGACCGGATGGATGGGCGGTGCCGGCCGGGACGGCGGTGGCGGGGGCCACGGCTGCCGGGACCAGCACGGACGCCACGAACAGGGTCGCGGCGAGCAGTCGGCGGCGGGGGGTACGTCGCATGCGGGGGCGCCTCTCCAGTCACGGGCCGGGACGGCAACATCACCATCGGCGGCCGATCGGAAAGGCGCCCTTACCCGGGCCTCGCAGCGAGTCCACTCGTTCGGAGCCACACATGTGGCCGCCGCGGACGGGGTTCGCCGTCGTCCCGGGCGGGCAGCGGCGAGGACGCTCAGTGGCCCCGGGCGATCCACTCCTGCAGGTGCGGTGCCTCGGCGCCGATCGTGGTCGGATCGCCGTGGCCGGTGAGGACCTTGGTCTGCGGTGGGAGGGTGAGCAGGCGGTCGCGGATGGAGTCGATGATCGTCGGGAAGTGGGAGTAGGAGCGGCCGGTGGCGCCCGGTCCGCCCTGGAAGAGGGTGTCGCCGGTGAAGACCGCGGCCAGGCCGGGGTCGTGGAGGCAGACCGCGCCGGGCGCGTGCCCCGGGGTGTGGATCACCGTGAGGTCGGCGCCGGCGGCCTCGATGACCTGACCGTCGACGAGATGGGCGTCGGGGTCGCGGTCGGGATGGGTGAGTTTCCACAGCGGCAGGTCGTCCGGGTGCAGCCAGATGGTGGCACCGGTGCGCTCCGCGAGGGCGGGTGCGGCATTGACGTGGTCGTTGTGGGCGTGGGTGCACACGATCGCCGTCAGCCAGCGGTCGCCCACCGCCTCGGCGATCGCGTCGGCGTCGTGGGCCGCGTCGATGACGACGACCTCATGGTCGTCCCCCACGAGCCACACGTTGTTGTCCACCTCCCAGGTGCCGCCGTCCAGGGCGAAGGTACCCGAGGTGACCAGGCGTTCGATGCGGGCGGCCATCACAGCACCACCACCGAGCGCAGCACGTCACCGTGGTGCATCCGCTCGAACGCCTTCTCCACCTCACCGAGTTCGATGGTCTCGGTGACGAACTTCTCCAGCGGCAGACGGCCCTGGAGGTGCAGGTCGATCAGCATGGGGAAGTCCCGGCTGGGCAGACAGTCGCCGTACCAGGACGACTTGAGCGCGCCGCCGCGGCCGAAGACGTCCAGCAGGGGCAGTTCGAGTTTCATCTCCGGGGTGGGCACGCCGACCAGCACCACCGTGCCGGCCAGGTCGCGGGCGTAGAAGGCCTGCTGGTACGTCTCGGGGCGGCCGACCGCCTCGATGACGACGTCGGCGCCGAAGCCGCCGGTCAGTTCGCGGATCGCCTCGACGGGATCGCCCTCGCGGGAGTTGACGGTGTGGGTGGCCCCCAGTTCCCGGGCGGTGGCCAGCTTGCGGTCGTCGATGTCCACGGCGATGATCTTCGCCGCGCCCGCCAGCCGGGACCCGGCGATCGCCGCGTCGCCCACCCCGCCGCAGCCGATGACCGCCACGCTGTCACCGCGCCCGACGTTGCCGGTGTTGATCGCCGCACCGATCCCGGCCATCACGCCACAGCCCAGGAGGCCGGCCACCTGCGGGGCCACGCCCGGGTCGACCTTGGTGCACTGTCCGGCGGCCACCAGCGTCTTGTCCGCGAAGGCGCCGATGCCCAGCGCCGGGGACAGTTCCTGACCGGTCGAGGCGAGGGTCATCCTCTGCTCGGCGTTGTGGGTGTTGAAGCAGTACCAGGGCCGCCCGCGCAAACAGGCCCGGCAGTTCCCGCACACGGCACGCCAGTTGAGGATCACGAAGTCGCCCGGTGCCACGTCCGTGACACCCTCGCCCACCGACTCCACCACACCCGCGGCCTCATGGCCGAGCAGGAAGGGGAAGTCGTCGCTGATGCCGCCCTGCTTGTAGTGCAGGTCGGTGTGGCACACCCCGCACGCCTGCACCTGTACGACCGCTTCCCCCGGGCCGGGATCGGGCACGACGATCGTCTCCATCCGCACCGGCTCGCCCTTGCCCGGTGCGATCACGCCGCGTACTTCCTGCGCCATGGTGCTGAACCCTTTCATCGGCCACTGTCGGTCCGTTCGACCCTACGCGTGACTGATCAGTAACGACACGACATCGGTCAGTGGAGGAACCGCCCACGGTCGGGAGCCGGTACGGGACGTGGACCAGGGTGCCGGCGACACGGCGGGCGGACGCTCCGGACAGGCCGGTCCGGGACTGGCCGCGGCTGGGGGTGGGCGCCGACGTAGCCTGAATGCTCCACGACCGTCGAGGAGCGCCGTGAGCATCGCAGACACCGGGACCCGTTCACCCGCCTGGCGGCTCCTCCTCGGCTATGTACGCCCGCACCGCTGGGCCCTGTTGGCCGGCGGGCTGTTGTCACTGCTCACCGGTGCCGCCGGGCTGTTGCTGCCGCTGGTGGCCAGGGGGTTGATCGACGACCTGTCCCACGACCGGGCGATCACCGGCGCGCTGCTCGCCATGTCGGCCCTGGTGGTCGCCAATGCGGCGCTGGGCGCGCTGGGTTCGTACGTGCTGCGGCGCACGGCGGAGTCGGTGGTGCTCGGGGCGCGGCGCGCGCTGTCGTCGTATCTGCTGCGGCTGCGCGTCACGGCGGTCGACCGCAGCGAGCCCGGCGACCTGATGGCCAGGATCACCTCCGACACCACCCTGCTCCGCGAGGTCACCACCGACTCCCTGGTGGGCCTCGGCACGGGCGGGCTCACGCTGGTGGCGACCGTGGTGATGATGGGCCTGGTGGACCCGGTGCTGCTCGGGGTCACGCTGGCGGTGATCCTGGGCGCGGGCACGGTGCTCGGCGTGATCGTGCCGCGCATCAACCGGGCGAGCCGGCAGGCGCAGGACGCGGTCGGGGTGATGGGTGCCTCGCTGGAACGCATCCTCGGCGCACTGCGGACGGTGAAGGCGTCCGGCGCGGAGCACCGGGAGGAGCGGACGCTGCACGAGGCCGCCGAGGAGTCGTGGCGGCAGAGCGTACGGGCCGCCAAGTGGTCGGCCGCGGCGGGCAACACGGCCGGTCTGGCGATGCAGATCGCCTTCATCACGGTGCTGGCGGTGGGCGGGGCGCGGGTGGCGACGGGCGCCATCCAGGTCGGCACGCTGGTGGCGTTCCTGCTGTACGTCTTCTACCTGATGTCCCCGATCCAGCAGGTGGTCGGCGCGATCACCCAGTACCAGACGGGCGCCGCCGCCCTGGCCCGTATCCAGGAGGCGCTGGCCCTGCCCGCCGAACCCCCGGCCGAAGCGGCGCCGTTGCCCGCGGCCGGCGCCGAGCCGGCCTCGCTCGCCTTCGACGAGGTCCGCTTCCGGTACGCCGACGACCTGCCGTACGTCCATCACGGGGTCACCTTCGAGGTGCCCGCGCGCGGTATGACGGCGTTCGTCGGTCCGTCCGGCGCGGGCAAGACCACGGTCTTCTCGCTCATCGAGCGGTTCTACGACCCGGAGTCCGGGTCCATATCGCTCGACGGCCGTGATCTGGCCGCGTGGGAGCTGCCCCGGCTGCGCTCCGCGATCGGCTATGTGGAGCAGGACGCCCCGGTCCTGTCGGGTTCGCTGCGGGACAACCTGCTGCTGGGCAATCCCGAGGCCGGTGAGGCGACGCTCACGCGGGTGCTGAAGACGACCCGGCTGGACGGGCTGGTCGCCCGTCTCCCCAAGGGCCTCGACACCCTGGTGGGGCACCGCGGCACCAAGCTCTCGGGCGGTGAGCGGCAGCGGGTCGCCATCGCCCGCGCGCTGCTGCGCCGCCCCCGCCTGCTGCTCCTGGACGAGGCGACCTCCCAGTTGGACGCGGTGAACGAAGCGGCCCTGCGGGACACCGTCGCGGACGTCGCCCGGACGACCACGGTCCTCGTCGTCGCCCACCGGCTGTCCACGGTGACGATGGCGGACCGGATCGTCGTCATGGACGCGGGCCGGGTACGGGCCGTGGGCACCCATCGTGAACTGGTGGCCGCCGACCCGCTCTACGCGGAGCTCGCGGCCACGCAGTTCCTGGCGACGGCGGGCTGACACGCGACGAGGGCCGCCCGGATCCGGGCGGCCCTCGTTCCGCGGCACGCGGTCGACTACTGGATGCCGCCGAGCAGACCGGTCACGGGCGCGGCCAAGTCGGTGAGCTGGTGCAGCTGGCCGAGGTCGTTGAGCCGGTTGAGCTGCTGCAGTTGCCCGGACGGCCGCGGAATCTCCGCCTTGTGCGCCGCGGGCAGGTCGCTCACGGTGAGTGAGTCGAGGGTGGCCATCGGGTGGACCGCGCCCGTGCCCGGTGCCGCCGCCTCGGCCGCGGAGGCCAGCGGCGCCGCCAGCCCGGTCAGGCCCGCGGCGAGACCGACGGCGGCGACGATACGTCGTGTTGAGATCATGCTGTGAGCAACGCCACCGCGGCCCGCCGGACACGGGCGCTCGCCTCCACTCACCCGCGAGGCGTAGCGCACGGTTGCGCTTGCCGAGCCCGCCGGGGCGGAGGAGTCTCGAAGGTGGGGCCTTCGCGGCCCGCTCCCGACCGGGTCGCGGCCCTCGAAGGAGGTCACCATGGGCACCGCGGCAAGCAGCAGCTTCAACGCCGACACGCTGAAGAGGGGCGTCGAGGGACACACGGCGGCAGACCTTCTGTCGCTCTACGCGGACGACGCGCAAGTGCGCATCGTGGACCGCAACACCCAGCCCAGCAAACCCCGGGTCCTGCACGGCCGCGACGAGATCGGCGCGCTGTTCGAGGACATCTACAGCCGGGACATGACGCACCGGGTCGACCAGTGCATCGTCCAGGGCGACCACGCCGCCTACAGCCAGTCGTGCGAGTACGCGGACGGGACCCGGGTCCTGGCCGAGTCGATGATCACGCTGCGGGACGGGAAGATCGCCGAGGAAATCCTGATCCAGGCATGGGACGAGTAGGAGCCGGAACCGCGAGGGTCCAGGTCAGCTCCCGGTTGACCTGGACCTTTTCGGCTCGAGCGGCTCTGGGCCTGACTCGGCGGCGACGACCAGCCTCCGCAGCAGGTCGGCCAGTGTCCGCTGTTCTTCTGCGGTCAGTACGGAGAGCAGCGCGACCTCGCCCGCTTCCTCCGACGCGGCATGCTGCTCGAAGGCGGCGTCCCCTGCCTCGGTGAGCCGCACCCGCACCCGCCGGCGGTCGCCCTCCTCGTGGGTACGGCGGATCAGGCCCGCCTCCTCCAGCGGTCCCAGCCGGGCCGACAGCGCGCCCCGGGTCAGCCCCAGCCGGTCGGCGAGCTGTGACGGGCTCGCGGTGTAGGGCGGGCCGAGCCGGCGCAGGGTGAGCAGCACCTTGTACTGCCAGTGCCGCAGCCCGTCGGAGTCGAGCATCTCGCGCCGGGCCTTGGACGCGTGCCGGGACAGGATGGCCAGGCGGACGAAGATCGCCTCCTTCACCGGGTCCATCCAGTCGAGCTCCTTCACCCAATCCTCGACATGCCGGTCCGCCGAGTCCTCCATCGTCTGTCTCCCGCAGTGGTTTTCTTGTGGATGGTTTTCTGCATAACTACCTTCTCTCGTCATGACGAACGCGACGAGCGCTTTGCGCACATCCGTCACCATCGACGAACTGATCGCCTCCGCACAGGAGTTGTCCCTCGCCGGCCGCTGGCCCAGAGCCCTGCGGCTGCTGGACTCGGCCGTTCCCGACAACCGGGCGGACCGAGCCCGGCTCGCCCGGGCGGCCGCCGAAGTCGCCCTGGAGAGCGACTGGTTCACGGGCAGCGACATCGCCGGGCCCCGCCTCGAGACCGCGGCCGAACTGCTGCCCGAGGCCGACTGGGACCTCGGCTTCGCACGGCTGCGGCACACCTACGGCCGTCTGCTGGTCGTCGACGGCACCCCGCACCTCGGCCCCGAGGGAAAGGACCCCGAGGTCCTCGCAGGGCTCAGGCGGCAGGCGCGGGACCTGCGCGACGGCGCGCCCGACGAGGTGCGAGGCGGCTGGGCCTCGATGTACCTGGGGCTGATCACCGACAACCTCTTCGCCGACCTCGCCGCCGCGCCGGCCCACTACGCGGCCGCCCTGGCGGCCGGGGAGTCCGGCCCCGATCCGCTGCTGGCCCGGGAGGCACTGCGGCACCTCGGCATGCACGACCACGACGGCGGGAACCACGAGCGCGCCCTCGAACGCTGGCGGCGGGCCACCGCGCTCGGCGCCGGCGCGGGCCTCGTCGCGGGCACGCTGTCCCAGCAGCTGCTGCTGGCCGTGGTGGCGCGCGCCACGGGTGACGAGGCCGGGGCCAGGGCCCTTGCGTCCGAGGTCGCCCGCTGGGCCGGCGCCGTCGGTGCCGGGCGTCTGCACGCCCAGGCGTCCGGCTTCCTCGACGGTGTCGACCCGACGGCGGCCCCGCCGGTGCGGGAGGAGCCGGTCGGCTAGGCTCGTGGCGGGCCGTGACTGGCGCTTGGGTGGAGCACCACCGGGGAGCGGCCGCGAACAGTCGATGCCGTGCGCCTGGGCGATCCCGTCACACCGGCCCAGGAGTGGATCATGTCGCAGGCCCGGCTCATGAAAGGCACCGCGCTCGCGGGGCGCATCGTCGAGGACACCGCCAAGAAGGCGGCCGAGCTCACCGCACGCACGGGAACGGCGCCCTGTCTCGCGACCGTTCTGGTTGGCGAGGACACTGCCTCCGTCACCTACGTCCGTATGAAGCAGAACCGCTGCCGCAAGTCCGGCATCGAGTCCCGGCATGTCGCCCTGCCGGCCGCCACGACCACCGGAACTCGTCGCCGCGCTGCGGCAGTTGTCCGCCGATCCCACCGTGCACGGCATCCTGCTGCAGCATCCGGTGGGTGAACACGTCGACGAGCGGGCCGCTTTCGAGGCGATCGCGCCCGAGAAGGACGTCGACGGCGTCACCTTCGCCTCGTTCGCCACGATGAGCTTCGGCCTGCCGGGGTTCGTCTCGTGCACGCCCGGCGGGATCATGCGGCTCCTCGACGAGTACGGCGTCGATCCCGCCGGCCGACGCGCCGTCGTCGTGGGCCGCAGTGCCATCCTGGGCAAGCCGGTCGGCATGCTGCTGCTCGCCCGCGACGCGACGGTGACGTACTGCCACTCGCGCACCGCCGACCTGTCGTCGGTGGTGCGCGAGGCGGACATCGTGGTCGCCGCGGTGGGCCGGCCGCGGCTCGTCCGGGGCGAGGACATCAAGCCCGGCGCCGTCGTGATCGACGCCGGGTACAACCCGGGCAACGTGGGCGACGTCGACTTCGACTCCGCCGTGGAGCGGGCCGGGCTCATCACCCCGGTGCCCGGCGGCGTCGGCCCGATGACCATCGCCACGCTGCTGGAGCAGACCGTCGACGCCGCCGCCCGGCAGCTCGGGGTGTGATCAGCGCATCCAGGCGCTGTACGACATCACGTCGCCGGCCTTGACACCGTATTCGGGATCGGCCCGGGAGAAGGTGGTCTCCAGGCCCAGTACGGCACCCTCGGACGGGTCCATGATCAGCATCATGCGGGTGCCGGATCCGTCGTACACGTAGGCCTGTCCGCGCCGCCCGAGCCGGTCGGTGATCTCGCCGACCGGCCGCAGTCCCCGGGTGCCGGCCAGCAGCCTGACGAGGGTGGCGTTCTCACGGGCACCCAGGGTCCAGTGGTCGAGCAGGTCGGCGACGGCGTGGAGGAGTTCCGGGGTCGTCAGGGCTGTGCGGCATGTTCGCCGGATTCCACTTCTGGTGGCCCAAGTTCACGGGCAGGATGCTCGACGAGCGGCTCGGGAAGATCACGTTCTGGACGCTGTCCACCGGCTTCCATGGCACCTTCCTGGTCCAGCACTGGCTAGGCGCGCAGGGCATGCAGCGCCGTATACCGGACTACCTGGCGGCCGAGGGGTTCACCACGCTCAACACGGTCTCGACCATCTCCTCGTTCCTGTTGGGCTCCTCGATGCTCCCGTTCCTCTACAACGTCTGGAAGACCGCCAGGTACGGCGAGAAGGTCGAGGTCGACGCCCCGTGGGGCTACGGCCGCTCCCTGGAGTGGGCGACCTCCTGCCCGCCGCCACGGCACAACTTCGTCCAACTCCCCCGCATCCGCAGTCAATCCCCGGCGTTCGACCTCCACCACGGACAGAAGCCGGTCGCCGAGCGGGATTTGACCGTCCCATGAGCAGCGAGGACACCCGGACGCTTCTCAACGAGATCGAGGGGCACCTCCTGATCGCCGCCGCCCGGGAGGAGGGCCGAAGCGCCGCCGCCCGCTTCAGCGCCCCCTTCGACTGGCTGACTCCGGCCCAACGGGCGGAGATGGAGGGGCGGTTCGAGGCGGAGTACCTCGCACTCGCCCGCGCCTCCTGGCAGCACACGGCGGAGCGTGCCCGTCAGATGCGGGGCGAGTACGAGGCTGCCTACCGCGGCCTGCGCAACCGACTGCTGGCCGGCTGACTGCTGGCCTGCACCGGGGTCGCGGCCGCGGGTCTGGTGGTGCTGGCGTGCACCCAGACCGGCGCTAGTTGAGCGTCCACTTCTGGTTGTCGCCGCCGTTGCAGCTCCACAGGTCCAGCAACGTCCCGTTGGCGGTGCCGTTGTTGTACGCGTCCAGGCACAGCCCGGCGTTGACGTTGGTGATCGTGCCGTCGCTGCCCACGTTCCATTTCTGGTTGTTCTGGCCGTTGCAGTCCCAGATGACGACCTTGGTGCCGTTGGTGGTGCCGAGGTTGTAGGCGTCGAGGCACTTGTCGCCGTACACGACGAGTTCCTTGCGGGAGGTGTACGTCCAGGCCTGGTTCTGGCCGCCGTTGCAGTCCCAGAGTTCGGCCTGGGTGCCGTTGGTGATCGTGTTGTTGTAGACGTCGAGGCAGCGGCCGGACTGCTTGCCGACGACCTGGGTGCCGTTGGCTCCGGGCAGCGGACGGACCGTGATGTCCGCGAGGGTCGGCGCGCCGGTGAAGGCAAGGGTGTTGGAGGAGCCCTTGGACAGGCCGACCATCACCGAGACGGTGCCCTGCGCGGAGCCGGTGGGCGGGAAGGAAACGGTCGTCGAGCCCTGGCCGTTGACCTTGAGGGTCGCGGTGCGGGCGGTGGAGGTGTTGTTGGTGTAGGCGACGTCCACCACCTTGACCCCGGTGTTTCCGGCGACCACGCCCGAGAAGCTCGCCGTCCCGGTGTAGGTGCTGCTCGCCGCTTCCGTACCGCCGGTGACGGTGAGCATCACCGAGCCGCCCGCCGGAACGCCGGCGGTGTAACTCGTGCCGTACGAGCCCAGGTTGGTGCGGGCCCACAGGTCACGGACGGTCGCGGAGGCGTTGGTCAGGCCCAGGTCCGACCAGCGGACGGTGATGTTCTGGGCGGAGGAGGTGCGGTTGAGCAGGACGACGGCGCGGTTGCCGGTGCCGGACAGGACCTTGCCGTAGACCTGCAGTCCGCTGGTGTCCTCGGCGACCTTGACGCCCTGGAGGCCGCGCGGGTCCTGGTCGACGGCGATGACCTCGGCGTTCTTGAGGATGCCGGCGGTCTCCGAGGTCATGGTGGCGAGGTTGTTGCCGGCGAGGAGCGGGGCGCCGGAGATCGCCCAGAGATTCATGTGGGTGCGGTTCTGGGCGGCGGTGAAGCCGTCCATGCCGACCATCAGCATGTCGGGGTCGTTGTAGTAGCCGGTGTGCTGGGCGAGGGGGTGCAGGGTCTGGTCGAAGTTGGACAGCAAATTCGTCATCGAGGGCGAGTCGCCGTAGTAGATGATGTCGGTGCTGGTCCGCCACATGGGGGCCTGGCCCGGCGCCCAGTTCCAGGGGTTCTGCTTGCCCCAGTTGCAGATCGAGAGGGTGAGCGGACGGCCGGTGGTGGCCGACGCCCTGGCGACCGCGTCACTGATCGACTGGTACGTCGACGCGGCGTCGAGCCCTTCCGCGTCACCGCCGCACCAGTCGACCTTGACGAAGTCGAAGCCCCACTCGGAGAACTGCAGCATGTCCTGGTCGTAGTGGCCCTCGCTGCCCGTGTCGGGCGCGGCGGGGCGGCCGGTCGGGTAGTAGTAGCCGCAGCCGTTCTTGCCGGCGTCGGTGTAGATGCCTGCCTTGAGGCCCTTGCTGTGGATGTAGTCGGCGATGGCGCTCATGCCGCCGGGCCACTCGGACTCGTCGACGGTGATGTTGCCCGCGCTGTCGCGGGTGCCCTGCCACCAGCCCTCGTCGATGTTGATGTACTTGTATCCGGCCGCCGGCAGGCCGGCCGCCACGAACGCGTCGACCTGCTCCTTGATGACGCTGTAGTCGATCTTCGCGGCGAAGCTGTTCCAGGAGGCCCAGCCCATCGGGGCGGTCGGTACGGCTATTTGACGGTTCGTCGCCGCCTGGGCAGGACCGGGCCCGGCGAACAGAAGGGCGGCGGTCGCGGTCAGGACGAGGACGAGGAGGCGTACGGCGGCGGTTCTGAGGCGCACGTGGGCACCTCGGCGGAGCTGGTGCGGCGGGGGGTACATGCGGCTCCTGCGGTGTGAGGGGATCTCAGGCAGACCAAGGCATTTATTCGAGATACCGAACGAGGATCGGTTAACCGAACGTATCGCGCGCCGAAAGTAGAGCCACCGGGAGAGCCAAGTCAACGGATGTGACAGGGGTGAAGTGGCCGCTCCGCACGGGTCGTTGTCGCGGCACGAACTGACACGGCGTCATACTGGCCGTCGTGCGCGTAGCGATCATGACGGCGGGATCCCGGGGCGATGTGGCCCCCTACACCGGCCTCGGGCACGGACTCGTCCGTGCCGGGCACGACCCGCGGGCCGAACTGGAATCCGCGCGGGGACGCGGGCCGCATCGCAGCGCGACCGGGGTGGGCACGCTGGTACGCGTGGTCGCGATGGCGCGGGCGCTGGTCGGGCGCATGGCGGACGACCTCGTGGCGGCCGCCCGGTCGAGCGATCTGCTGCTCCTGTCCGGTTCGGTGGGCCCGCTCGGCCGTACCGTCGCCGAGGGCCTGTCCCTGCCGTATCTGGACGTTCCCCTCCAACCACTCGCTCCGACACGGGAGTTCGGGCCGCCCACGCTCGGAGTGCGCTCGCTCGGAGCGGTGGGCAACCGGATCGCCGGGCACGGGGTGACCCTGGCCGTGGAGCAGGTCTTCGCCGGGGCGCTGCCGTCCGTACGGCAGCGGCTGGGGCTGCCCCGTACGAGCGCCACCGCGGCATGGCGGGCCCGGGAGCGGCAGGCGCGGCCGGTGCTGCACGGCTTCAGCGAGCTGGTGGTGCGGCGGCCGGACGACGGGGGTGCGGGCCTCACCGTGGCCGGCTACTGGTGGCCGTACGACGGCGACAGCGAACTCCCCTCCGCGCTACGGGACTTCCTCGAAGCGGGACCACCGCCGGTGTACGTCGGCCTGGGCAGCGCGACCGTGCCCGACCCCGAGCGGCTGAGCGGGGCTGTCGTACGCGCTCTGCGCGCCGGGCCGGGCTGCGGGCGTGATCCAGCGGGGCTGGGCCGGTCTCGATGCCTCCGACTCGGACACGCTGACGGTCGCCGAGGTCGCCCATTCGGTGCTCTTCCAGCGCATGGCCGCCGTGGTCCACCACGCGGGCGACGGGTACGACAGCGGCCGCCCTGCGCGCCGACGTGCCGACGGTGCCGGTCCCGATCCCGTTCGACGAGGGCTTCTGGGCCACGCGCCCGGCCGCCCTGGGCGTCGTTCCCCGCGCCCTGCCGCTGCGCCACCTGACGGCCGACACCCTGGCCACCGCCCTGATGCGGGCCACCCGCGATCAGGCGTTCGCACCTCGCGCCGCCGATCCGGGGGCACGCGTCCGCGGGGAGGACGGTGTGGCTCCGGTGCTCGCCGCGGTCCATCGGTGCGGCACGGCGGGCCGACCGAGGCCGGCGAGGCGTCCGAGAACCTCGGATGCGCTCCGGATGGTGGAAGCAAGCCCGCGGAGGACGGCGAAACGCCGCCCGGGTCCTTCTCGCCCCCCGGCGCACCGACGATCATGCCGCGTCATGGACATCTTGCTCGTCGCCAGCGCGTTCAACAGCCTGTCCCAGCGCGTGTACGCGGAACTGTCGGACGAAGGGCACCGGGTCGACGTCGTTCTCGCCTCGCACGGCACCGGGGCGATCAGGACCGCCGTACGGGAGGTGCGTCCGGAACTGATCATCGCCCCGATGCTGAGGACAGCGCTGCCGGAGGACGTCTGGCGGGCGCACACCTGCCTCGTCGTGCATCCGGGGCCGCCCGGCGACCGCGGCCCGTCCTCCCTGGACTGGGCCGTCGCCGAGGACGCGCCCGAATGGGGAGTCACGGTGCTCCAGGCGGAGGCGGGCATGGACGCGGGCGACGTGTGGGCGTCCGAGTCCTTCCCGACGGCGCCGGTCGGCAAGAGCGACCTGTACCGCAACGAGACCTCGGACGCCGCCATGGCCGCCGTCCGCCTGGCCGTACGGCGCTACGCCGAGGGGGCGTTCAAGCCGCAGCCGCAGAGCGATCCCTCGGTCCGCGTGGTGTGGCGCGACTTCTTCCGCCAGGAGCGGCGCGGGATCGACTGGGAGAACGACGGCACCGGGACGGTGCTGCGCAAGCTCCGTGGGGCCGACTCGCAGCCGGGCGTTCTGGACGAACTCCTCGGCCACGAGGTGTTCCTGCACGGCGGCCACCCCGAGGACGAACTGCGCGGAGCCCCCGGGGAGTTGCTCGCCACGCGCGCCGGGGCGGTCTGCCGGGCCACCCGGGACGGCGCGGTGTGGATTACGCAGCTGCGGCCCCGTAAGAGCTCCGGCGACCCGGCGCCGTTCCGCCGTCCCGCGGCCTCCGTGCTCGCCGCCTTCTCCGCTCCGTCGCTGCCGGAGGTCACGGCCCCGCTGGAGCTGCCCGCCGGCCGCAGGACCTGGACCGACATCCGGTACCGGCAGCACGGCGACATCGGCTTCCTGACGTTCTCCTTCCCCGGCGGAGCGATGAGCACCGACCACTGCCGCAGGCTGCTCGCCGCCTACCGGCACGCGCTCACCCGGCCCAGTCGGGTGCTGGTGCTGGGCGGATGCCGCGACTTCTTCTCCAACGGCATCCACCTCAACGTCATCGAGGCCGCCGCCGACCCCGCCGGTGAGTCCTGGTCCAATCTCAACGCCATGGACGACCTGGTCGAAGCGGTCCTGCGCACCACCGACCGGCTGGTGGTGGCGGCGCTCGGCGGCAACGCGGCGGCGGGCGGCGTCATGCTCGCGCTGGCGGCGGACCAGGTGTGGTGCCGCACGGGCACCGTCCTCAACCCGCACTACCGGCGGATGGGCCTGTACGGCTCGGAGTTCTGGACGTACACGCTGCCGCGCCGCGTCGGAGGCGAGACCGCGCGGCGGCTGACCACCGAGGCGCTGCCGGTGAGCGCGGCCACCGCCGCACGGCTCGGGATGGTGGACCGTCTGCTGCCGGTGCCGGCCCAGGCGTTCGCCGCCGAGGTCGAGAGGCTGGCCACCGCGCTCGCCGGTGCCCCGGACCTCGCCCGGCAGATCGCCGCGAAGGCCGCGACACGCCGGGCCGACGAGGAACGACGACCGCTCTCCGACCATCGGCGGGCCGAACTCGCCCGGATGCGGGCCATCTTCTTCGATGCGCGGGCCCCGTACCACGCCCTGCGCTCGGCCTTCGTGCGCAAGCTGCCGGGCGGTTCGGCCCGGCCCCTCGCCCCGGTCGGCGAGCCCGTCGCCGGGGGTGACCGGTGACCGGGTCCGGCATCCGCCTGCTGGTGGCAGGCGTCGGCAACATCTTCCTCGCCGACGACGCCTTCGGCCCCGAGGTGATCCGCGCCCTGGAGCGGCGGCCGCTGCCCGCCGAGGTGCGGGTGCGGGACTTCGGCATCCGCGGCCTGGATCTCGCGTACGAACTGCTCGACGGCTACGACACCGCCGTCCTCGTCGACGCGGCCGTGCGGGGCCACCGGCCGGGCACCCTGTCGCTGATCGAACCGGATCTCCCGGACGGCGGCGAGAGCGCCGCCCCGCCCGAGGCGCACGGCATGGATCCGGCCAAGGTGCTGGCCCTCGCCGCCCACCTCGGCGACGAGCCGCTGCCGCGCGTCCTCGTCCTGGCCTGCGAGCCCGAACTGCGGCCGAGCGGCGACGAGGACATCACCCCGGGCATCAGCGCGACGGTCCGCGACGCGGTCGAGCGAGCCGTCGAGGCCCTGCACACCCTGGTCCCGGCCCTGCTCGCCGACCCCCTGGCCACACCTGCGTTGAGCCGCCCGGACGAATCCACGGGCCCGTCCGCGGCCGGGCTCCCGCTGCCGGTGGCCGGCGGCGTCGAGGATCGGTGACGCACCGACATCCCGGTCTCTCCCCCTCACCGACCGCGAGGAGCACCGCCCATGTGCGAGTCCATGGAGGACGTCACCCAGGCCGTCCTGGCGAAGAACGACGGCCTGGCCGCGAGCCTGCGCGAGGAACTGGCCCGGCGCGGCGTATGCGTGGTCAACCTCCTGTCCAGCCCGGGCAGCGGAAAGACGGAGCTGCTGGGACGGGTGCTGGCCCTCGCGGTGGAGCGGCGCGTCCCGGTGGCCGCCCTCACCGCCGACCTGGCGACCGAGAACGACGCCCGGCGGCTGGCCCGCTCAGGGGCACCGGTGAAACAGCTGCTGACCGACGGACTGTGCCATCTGGAGGCCCGGCAGCTGAGCACCCATGTGCGCGACTGGCTGCCCGAGGACACCGCGGTGCTGTTCGTGGAGAACGTCGGCAATCTCGTCTGCCCGGCCTCCTACGACCTCGGCGAGAGCCTGCGCATCGTGCTCATGGCGGTGACGGAGGGCGAGGACAAGCCGCTGAAGTACCCCACCGCCTTCGGCTCCGCCCAACTCGTCGTGCTGACCAAGACCGACCTGGCCGAGGCCGCCGGTTTCGACGAGGCCGCCTTCCTCGCCCATGTGCGGCGGGTCAACCCCGGGGTGGAGGTCGTCCGGTCCTGCGCCCGGGACGGCGACGGCGTCGGCACCGTACTGGAACGGGTGCTCGCCGTGCGGGACGGGGCCCCCGTGCACCGTCCGCCCCTCGCCCCGCACCCCCACCGGCATGCGCGGAAGGACCCCGGCCTCACCGCCGGCCGCGTCTCGTGACCGCGCCCGCCGCACAGGCGGTGCGCCGTCGCGTCACCGTGCGCGGCACCGTGCAGGGCGTGGGCTTCCGTCCGTTCGTGCACCGTCTGGCGACCGACCTCGCGCTCTGCGGCTTCGTGAGCAACACGGCGAGCGGCGTCCTCATCGAGGTGGAGGGCCTGCCGGAAGAGGTCGCCCGGTTCTGTGAGCGGCTGGCCGCCGAGCCCCCGCCGCTGGCCACCGTCACCGGCGTAGGGGTCGAGGACCTGCCCGTCACCGGCGTCGACGCCTCCTTCACCATCCGTGCCACCGAACACTCCTCGGGGCGCACCCAGCTCCCGCCCGACACCGCGACCTGCGCCGACTGTCTGCGGGAACTGGCCGATCCGGCCGACCGCCGCCACCGCCACCCGTTCGTCACCTGCACCCACTGCGGACCCCGCTTCACCATCGCCACGGGGATGCCGTACGACAGGGCGCTCACCACCATGACCGGCTTCCCGATGTGCCCCGCCTGCGCCCGGGAGTACGGCGAGCCCGCCGACCGCCGCTTCCACGCCCAGCCCGTCGCCTGTCCGGACTGCGGGCCCCGGCTGCGCCTGGTGCCCGCCCCCGGCAGCGGGCCGCGCCCCGCACGGGACGACGAGGCCCTGGCGGCGGCGCGGGCTCTGCTGGCGGCCGGACGGATCCTCGCCGTCAAGGGCCTCGGCGGCTACCACCTGGCCTGCGACGCCACCGACGCACGGGCCGTGGACACGCTGCGCGCACGCAAGGAGCGCGGCGGCAAACCGTTCGCGGTCATGTGCGCCGACCTCGACACCGTGGAGCGGATCGCCGAGGTCTCCTCGGCCGAGCGGACGGCCCTCACCGGCCCCCGCCGCCCCATCGTCCTGCTGCGCCGGCGGACGGGGGCAGCGGGCCTCCCCCTCGCGCCTGGTGTCTGTCCGGGCAGCCCGCACCTCGGTGTGATGCTGCCCTACACCCCCGTCCACACGCTGCTGCTGGGCCTGCCGGGTGACCCTCCGGGCCCTCGGGTGCTGGTCATGACGAGCGGCAACCGCTCCGGCGAACCCATCGTCACGGACGACGAGGAGGCACTGACCCGCCTCGCCGGGCTGGCCGACGCCTGGCTGGCCCATGACCGGGTCATCTCCTCCCCGTGCGACGACTCCCTGCTGCGGGTGCGCGCCGACGGCACGGAGCAGGTGCTGCGGCGCTCCCGCGGGTATGTGCCCCGCCCGCTGCGCCTGCCGGTCGCCGTGCGGCCCGCGCTCGCGGTGGGCGGCGACCTCAAGAACGCGCTGTGCGTCGGCGAGGGCGACCAGGCCTGGCTGGGCCCGCACATCGGCGACATGGGCGACCTGACGACGCTGGAGGCCGCCCAGCGGGCCGAGGGACACATGCGGCGGCTCAGTGGCGTCACCCCCGAGCTCGTCGCCGCCGACCGCCACCCCGGCTACCACTCCTCCCGCTGGGCCCGTCGCCACGCCGCCCAACTGCCCCTTCCAGCACCGGTGTTCGTGCAGCACCACCACGCGCACATCGCCTCGGCGATGGCCGAGCACGGCCTCGACGGCACCACACCCGTGATCGGCGTGGCCTTCGACGGCACGGGCTACGGCGACGACGGCACCGTCTGGGGCGGCGAGTTCCTGCTCGCCGATTACACGGGGCACCGCCGCTTCGCCCACCTCGCCCCGGCCCCGCTGCCCGGCGGTGACGCGGGGGTGGCCAACCCCTGCCGGCTGGCCCTGGCCCGGCTGTGGGCCGCGGGGCTGGCGTGGGAGCCGGACCTGCCCTGCGTCGCCGCCTGCTCACCCGCCGAACTGAGCCTCTTGGAGCACCAGTTGGCGCGCGGAGTGGCCTGCGTGGCGACCTCCAGCATGGGCCGGCTCTTCGACGCGGTGTCGTCCCTGGTGGGTGTGTGTCATCGCGCGGGATACGAGGCCCAGGCCGCCCTGGAGCTGGAGGCCGCGGCCGCTGCGGCCCGGGACGCCGACGACACGGCGTACGCCTTCGGTCTGGTCTCCGGCCTGTGCGACCCGGCGCCCGTGCTCGGCGCACTCGTCGCCGACCTGCGTCGCGGCGCACCGGTCCCGGTGCTCGCCGCGCGTTTCCACCGTGGCGTCGCGCTGGCCGTGGCGAAGATCTGCCGGCGGGCTCGCCGGGAGACCGGCGTGGCGACCGTCGCGCTGAGCGGCGGGGTGTTCGCCAACGCACTGCTGGAGGAGGAGTGCGCGCGGCTTCTCGCCCAGGACGGCTTCGCGGTGCTGCGGCACGGCGAAGTCCCCCCGAACGACGGCGGTTTGGCCCTCGGACAACTCGTGGTCGCGGCGCACGAACGACAGGAGGAGTGACCCATGTGTTTGGCAGTGCCCGGCAAGGTCGTCTCGATCGACGACAGTGCCGACCCGCTCACCGGGCTGATCGACTTCGGCGGTGTGCAGAAGCAGGCGTGTCTGGAGTACGTGTCGGACGTGCGCGTGGGTGAGTACGTCATCGTCCACGTCGGGTTCGCGCTCCAGCGACTGGACGAGGAATCGGCCTTGGCCTCCCTGCAGCTCTTCGAGGAACTGGGGCTGCTGGAGGAGGAGTTCGGTGACGCCTGGGAGCAGGCGGCGAAGGAGGCGGGAACCGCGTGAAGTACATCGACGAGTTCAACGACCCGGACCTCGCCCGGCGGCTGGTGGACGACATCCGCGCCACCGTCACCCGGCCCTGGGCCCTGATGGAGGTGTGCGGCGGCCAGACCCACTCCATCATCCGGCACGGCATCGACCAACTCCTGCCCGAACAGGTGGAGTTGATCCACGGTCCCGGCTGTCCGGTGTGTGTCACCCCCCTGGAGGTCATCGACAAGGCGCTGGAGATCGCCTCGCGTCCCGGGGTGATCTTCTGCTCCTTCGGTGACATGCTCCGGGTGCCGGGCACCGGCCGGGACCTGTTCCGTGTCAAGGGCGAGGGCGGCGACGTACGGGTGGTCTACTCACCGCTCGACGCCCTCGAGCTCGCCCGCCGCAACCCGGACCGGGAAGTGGTGTTCTTCGCCATCGGCTTCGAGACCACGGCCCCCGCCAACGCCATGGCCGTGCACCAGGCGCGCCGCCTGGGCCTGACCAACTTCAGCCTCCTGGTGTCGCACGTACGGGTGCCCCCGGCCGTCGAGGCGATCATGACGTCGCCGTCCTGCCGGGTGCAGGGCTTCCTCGCCGCCGGGCACGTGTGCAGCGTGATGGGCACGGCCGAGTACCCGCAGCTGGCCGAGCGGTTCGGCGTACCGCTCGTGGTGACCGGCTTCGAGCCGCTCGACATCCTCGAGGGCATCCGCCGCGCGGTGCGTCAGCTGGAACGCGGGGAGCACCGGGTGGAGAACGCCTACCCGCGTGCCGTGCGCGAGGACGGCAACCCGGCCGCCGTACGCATGATCGAGGAGGTGTTCGAGGTCACCGACCGGAACTGGCGCGGCATCGGGCCCATTCCGAACAGCGGCTGGCGGCTGACCGAGACGTTTCGCGCGTACGACGCCGAGCACCGCTTCCAGGTCACCGACATCCGCACCGAGGAACCCGCCGAGTGCCGCGCGGGCGAGGTGCTCCAGGGCCTGATCAAGCCCACCGAATGCGCGGCCTTCGGCACCACCTGCACCCCGCGCACCCCGCTCGGCGCCACCATGGTCTCCAGCGAGGGTGCCTGTGCCGCGTACTACCTGTACCGCCGGATGAACTCCGCGACGCCGCAGGCGGCCGGGGCGGCGGGCAAGGAGGTGAACCCCGTTGGCTGATCTCGTCGAAACCGTCGACCCCGCGAACTGGACCTGCCCGGCCCCCCTGCGCGACCAGCCCGTCGTGGTCATGGGGCACGGCGGGGGCGGAGCGCTGTCGGCGGAGCTGTTGGAGCAGGTCTTCGTCCCCGCGTACGGCAACGCCACCCTGGCCGGCCTCGCCGACTCCGCCGTCCTCGAACTGGGCGGCGCCAGGCTGGCGTTCTCCACCGACTCCTATGTCGTCAGGCCGCTGTTCTTCCCCGGCGGCAGTCTGGGTGACCTGGCGGTCAACGGCACCGTCAACGACCTGGCGATGAGCGGAGCCAGGCCCGCCTACCTGTCGGCCGCCTTCGTCCTGGAAGAGGGCGTGGAGCTGACCGTCGTCGAACGGATCGCGCGCGCGATGGGTGCCGCGGCCGAGACCGCCGGGGTCACCATCGCCACGGGCGACACCAAGGTGGTGGAGTCGGGGCACGGCGACGGCGTGTACGTCACCACCGCCGGGGTCGGGCTCGTCCCGGACGGGGTGGACATCCGGCCCCAGCGGGCGCGGCCCGGTGACGCCGTCATCGTCAGCGGGCCGATCGGCCTGCACGGGGTGGCGATCATGAGCGTCCGGGACGGGCTGGAGTTCGGGGTCGAGCTGGCCAGCGACACCGCGCCGCTGGCGGACCTGGTGGCGTCCATGCTGGCGGTCACCCCGGACATTCACGTCCTGCGCGACCCCACCCGCGGCGGTCTGGCCGCGTCCCTCAACGAGATCGCCCGCGCCTCCGGAACCGGTGTCCGACTTACGGAGCGGGCCATTCCGGTGCCGGACGCGGTCGCGAACGCCTGCGGTTTCCTGGGGCTCGATCCGCTCTACGTCGCCAACGAGGGCCGGCTGGTCGCCTTCGTGCCGCCGACGGAGGCGGAGGCCGTCCTCGCGGCGATGCGCGCACACCCGCAGGGCACCGGGGCCACGCTGATCGGTGAGTGCGTCGCCGACCACCCCGGCATGGTCGTGGTCGCCACGGGACTCGGCGGCACCCGGGTGGTGGACCTGCCGCTCGGTGAGCAGCTGCCGCGCATCTGCTGACTCCGGACGCGAGCGGGGCCCCGCCGACCCGACAGAGGGGGGGCGGGGGGCCCGCGCCGGAAAGGCACGGCGCCCGGAACCCGAGATAAGAGAAGGAGAGCCCCC
>NZ_JBEXXQ010000010.1:0-10050 GCF_040630525.1 Streptomyces sp. NPDC005799 | reverse complement strand
CGCACCTGCTCCCGGGGCAGGCGCGGGGGCCCGCCCGGCCTATGGGGGGGGGGGGGGGGCCCCGCTCCTGTCAGCTCCGGGCCTCGATCCCGGTGATCTCCAGTTCCCGGCCGCTGCGCAGCTCGGTGGAGGGGCCGTCACAGCGCGGGCACCAGAAGAACGGGGGCATGCCCACCGGGAACTCCTCGGCGCACGGACCGCAGTAGGCCTGCGCCGGAACCTGCTCGACCACGAGCCGGGCCGCGGCGAGGGCCGTGCCGTCGCGGGCCACCTCGAAGGCGAAGTCGAGCGCGTCGGGGACGACTCCCGACAGCTCGCCGACCCGTACGGTCACCGCCGCGACGGTGTCCGTCCCGTCCGCCCGGGCCAGTTCGTCGGCCCGCTCGATGATCGCGGTCGCGATCGACAGTTCATGCACGGCAGGCTCACGGATACCGTTGGCCCGCGCGCAGGCCGCCGGCCATCCGGTAGATCCGCATCTCGCGCCGCAGACTCGGGAACTCCCGGACGAACACCGCCAGGGCCACCGCGCCGGCCAGGACGGCCTCGGCCATCAGCAACCGCCGTCCCGACGTCCCGTCCTGTGCGCTCCCACTTCGTTGCACCTTCATTCCGGCTCCCTGCTGTTCCTCATCCCGGCGGGATGTTCGGCATGACGTCCAGCAGGGCGTCGTGCCGTTTCCAATGGATCCCGGTGGAGCGGCGCGCGTCGGCGGTGCCGTCCTCGTGATGCCCGGTCTGGTCGTCGTACGGCCCGACGTTGCCCTGGTGCATGCCGGGCACATGCCCGGTCGAGTCGGGCTTGGCCTGGGCTCGGCCGACTCTGATGCTGCCCATGGGTGCTCTCCTTCCTCGCCTCCGCGCAGCGGAGTGCGGGCTCATGACCGCTCGGTGAGGTCCTCGAAGAACCGGTCGACGGCGGGCCAGATCCGGCCGCCGCCGGACAGGCCCCGCCATTCGCGGCGTACGACGGCGACCATCCGGTAGCAGTCGTCGACGGGGACGATCCAGTGGTGGTCGTTGCCGTGGACGGTGTTCACGAGCAGTGCCTCCACGTCGGGTTCCATGGACGCGAGCCGCGGACTCTCCGCGGCCAGCCGCTGCCAGGCCTCGGCGTCGACCTCCCAGCGCATGGCTCCGGCCGGGCTCGGGCCCTCGGCGGTGACCGTGCCGTCGGACCGGGGCACGAAGAAGACCAGGCCGACCGGCACGCCCAGGACATCAGTGTCCACCCGGGGCAGGCGGATCCGCCTGCGGGGGACGAGCCGGTAGCGTCCGTCCCCGCCACCACCGTCGGCGAACAGCACCGAGCAGGGGCCGCAGGCGCAGCACACCTGGTCGTCCGCGGTGTCATAGAGGTGCGGGTGCTCGTCGGCGACCGGCGCGGCGCACAGGTCGCACCGCTCCGCCTCGGGCTCCGCCGTGCGGTCGGCGGAGGAGCGGATGAGGCGGGCCAGGGCGCCGTCCGTGGTCACGGTGAGCCCCGGTGGGTGAGCGTGGTCAGCGGTACGAAGGCGGCGGGCGCCGTGGCCGGCACCGGTTCCACCGCCGTCAGCTCCGGAGCCACGGCGAGCACCGCCTCCTGCACCGCGGCGGTCACGTCGCTCGTGCCGCCGCCGCACCCGGAGCCGCAGCCGCCCGTCGTCAGCCGCACGCGGCCCACCTCCCCGTCCACGCCGGCCCACTCAACGTCGCCGCCGCGTTCTTGGACGGCGGGCCGCAGCCGCTCGACCGCGCGGGCCGCCCGGCGCTCGACGGACTCCGGGTGGATTTCGTGCAGCACCAGGAGGTGGCCCAGCAACTCGTCGTCGGCCAGGCGTTCGGACAGCTGCGCGTCCGCGTGGTCCATGACCCGGGCCAGCGCCTCGCCGTAGACCTCGGTGAGCAGCCGCACCGCCTCGATCGCGGAGCGGGTGGCCGGGCCCGGGGCGGACTCGAGCCCTTCCAGCAGCTGGTCGAGGCGGGCGAGCCGGGACTCCACCGCCGGGTCGGCGAGCCGTTCCACGGCCCCGGCCTCAGCCATGGTTCGCGCCGTAGGTCGGCGAGTGCAGGGTGGTCAGCGTCTTGCCCTTGCCGACGTACATGTGCACCCCGCACGGCAGACAGGGGTCGAAGCTGCGCACGGTGCGCATGATGTCGACGCCCTTGAAGTCGTCGGGCCCGTTCTCCTCGAAGATGGGCTGGCCCTGGACGGCGTCCTCGTACGGGCCGGGGGTGCCGAACTTGTCGCGGGGGCTGGCGTTCCACGGGGTGGGCGGGTACGGGTGGTAGTTGGCGATCTTCTTGTCCTTGATCACCAGGTGGTGGGAGAGGACACCGCGCACCGCCTCGTGGAAGCCGCAGCCGATGGCCTCGTCGGGCACCTCGAAGTTCTCGAACACCTTGGTGTCGCCGGCGCGGACCAGGCCCATGGCCTCTTCCAGGAACTGCAGGGCCATGGCGGCGGCGTAGGCGACGAAGTACGGTCGGGCGCGGTCCCGTTCGATGGTGTTGCTCCACTTCGGGATGCGCCACTCCAGGGTCGTCTCCGGCAGCGACTCGCCCTTGGGCAGCGAGATGCGCACGCTGTTGCCGGTGGCCTTGACGTACGGGGTGTCGACGAGGCCGCTGAGCGCGGTCGACCAGAGCCGGGCGAGCGGGCCGCCGCCGGTGTCCAGGGCGAGGTGGTCACCGGTGCGGCGGTCGTACCAGCGCGGGCTCATCACCCAGCTGTACTTGTCGGCGAAGTCGCGCTTCTGCGGCACCGGCACGGTGGTCTGGTTCCAGGGGTGGCGCATGTCGACCGGGTTGCCGAGCGGGTCGTGGGTCACGAAGGGCTGCTCGTTCACCCAGTCCTCGTAGTAGGAGCTGCCCAGCATGATGCGCAGTCCGAGGTTGATGTCGACGAGGTTGTTGGTGACCAGCTGCCCGTCGACGACGATGCCGGGGGTCACGTACATCGCCTTGCCCCAGGCATTCATGTTCTCGTAGCGGTAGTCGACGACGTCGGGGTCCTGGAAGGCTCCCCAACAGCCCAGCAAGATACGGCGGTTGCCGACCTGCTCGTAGCCGGGCAGCGCCTCGTAGAAGAAGTCGAAGACGTCGTCGTTCATGGCGACGGCCTTCTTGACGAAGTCGATGACCCGCATGAGGCGGCTGAGGTAGTCGGTGAAGACGGTCGGCTGCGGCAGGGTGCCGACGCCCCCGGGGTACAGCGTGGACGGGTGGACGTGCCGCCCCTCCATCAGGCAGAACATCTCGCGGGTGACCCGGCTGACCTTCAGGGCCTCCTTGTAGACCTCGCCCTCGAAGGGGTTGAAGGCCTTCATGATGTCGGCGATGGTCCGGTAGCCGTGGATGTCGCCGCGGGGCGCGTCGGTGCGCTCGGCGCGGGCCAGCACTCCGGGGTTGGTGGCCTTGACCATGGCCTCGCAGAAGTCCACGAACACCAGGTTGTCCTGGAAGATCGTGTGGTCGAACATGTACTCGGCCGCCTCGCCGAGGTTGACGATGTGCTCGGCGAGCCTCGGCGGCTTGACCCCGTAGGCCATCTGCTGCGCGTAGTCGGAGCAGGTGGTGTGGTTGTCGCCGCAGATACCGCAGATGCGCGAGGTGATGAAGCCCGCGTCGCGCGGGTCCTTGCCCTTCATGAACACCGAGTAGCCGCGGAACAGCGACGAGGTGCTGTGGCACTCCACGACTTCCCGGTTGGCGAAGTCGATCTTCGTGTAGATGCCCAGGTTGCCGATGATGCGGGTGATCGGGTCCCAGGACATGTCCACGAGCTGCGGCGGCTTGCGTCCCGTGGGCCGGGACTCGGTTGTGGTCATCGCTGTTACTGCCCCTTGCTGTCGGTGCTGCGTCGGTCCGTGGTGGGGTGGGTCTCGCGCGGTGTCAGGGCCGCCAGTAGGGGTCGTAACCGCTGGTCAGCTTCCGCTTGTTGTGGCGCCATCTGGGTTCGTGGTTCACCAGCTCGTTGGTGAAGCCGCGCAGCCGGCGGATGACGGCGCCGTACGGTTTGACGATCATGGAGGACAGGGTTCCGCCGGGCGGCTCGTCCATGAACGGCATGAACGCGTCGGGGAAGCCGGGCATCGTGCAGCCGATGCAGATGCCGCCGACGTTCGGACAGCCGCCGATGCCGGCCATCCAGCCGCGCTTGGGGACGTTGCAGTTGACGACCGGCCCCCAACAGCCTGTCTTCACCAGGCACTTGGGTGAGTTGTAGTCCTTGGCGAAGGTGCCCTGCTCGTAGTACGAGCCGCGGTCACAGCCCTCGTGGACCGTCTTGCCGAACAGCCACTGCGGACGCAGCATGTGGTCCAGCGGGGGCGGCGGGGCGGATCCGGCGGCGTGGTACAGGACCCAGATCAGGGTCTCCATGAAGTTCTCGGGCTGGATCGGGCAGCCGGGTACGTTCACCACGGGCAGGCCGCCCTGGGACCTGAAATCCCAGCCCAGGTAGTCCGCGAGGCCCATGCAGCCGGTCGGGTTGCCGGCCATCGCGTGGATGCCGCCGAAGGTGGCACAGGTGCCGGCGGCCACCACCGCCCAGGCCTTGGGGGCGAGTTGGTCGATCCACCAGTTCAGGGTCTGCGGCTGGCCGGTCTCGGGGTCGTTGCCGAAGGACGTCCAGAAGCCGTCGCCCTTGATGATGTTCTGGTTGGGGATGGAACCCTCGATGACGAGGATGAACGGGGCCAGTTCGCCGCGTGCGGCCGCCCGGTAGGGGGCGAGGAAGTCCTCGCCGCCCAGGCTCGGGGAGAGCACCTTGTTGACCAGGTTCACCTTCGGCAGGCCCGGGATCAGGCCGAGCACGAGGTCCTCGATGGAGGGCTGGTCGGCGGCCGTCAGGGAGACGGTGTCGCCGTCGCAGCTCATGCCCTCGGAGATCCAGAGGATGTGGATCTCGTCGAAGCCCTGTCGGTCCTCGGCGCGGTCGGGTTCGCCGCTGACCTCGGTGGTGCTGCTGTGGGTTGTCATGTCAACGGCCTCCGCTGCGGGGGGTGTCGGAGTCGGTCGGGCTCACGTGGGTCGATGGTTCGAGCGGTTGGAGTTCGTCGGGCCGGAAGTAGTGGAATCGGCCGTACCAGCTGTGCAGTTCGGCCGCGGGATCGTCGTCGAGGGTGACGGCGAGGTGCACGCTGCCGTCCACGTCGTGGAAGACCGCGGCCACCTCGGCACTCCGCCCGTCCAGGAACATGTCCTGCGCGTCGGCGCCCCGGCGTCGCGGGCGAAGCCGGACGCGGCTGCCGCCGCCCAGGGGTACGCCGTCGACGAGCACGGTGTCGGTGGACGGGGAGAGACCGTCGTCGGCGCCCTCCTGCCACCAGGCGGCACGTCCGGCGGGCGGGGTGGACGGGGTCGGTGGGGTGACCGGGGACAGGGAGCGGATGGCGCCGTGCAGCCGTTCGAAGACCTCGCGGGGCATGGTGTCGACCCGGTCGAGGATCGCGGCGGCCCGCGGATCGGTGGCGCGTGCCTCGCGCTTCTCCTCGTCGGTCAGCAACATCGTGCGCAGGGTGAGGATCTCGTCGATCTCGCCCGCGTCGTGCAGGTCGCCGGGGCTCTCCGGGGCCACCTGGGGGTGGTCGGGAAGGATGATCGGCGAGGCCAGCAGGACGTGCCCGACGGCGCCCGCGCCGGCGGGGGTCTCGCCTGCCGGTTCGCCGCCGAGGACGGGGAAGACGAATTCGTTGCGGCATGCGTCCGCGTGAGGGCGCAGGTCCTCGGGCGGATCGATCAGCGAGGCGAACTCGACGCCGTCACCGCCGATGAGGGTGTGGGCGGCGATGAGCGCGCGGCGCAGTGCCTCGTCGCGTGACGCCCGTGGATCAGGCGCGGGGCCGGAGTTGACGGTGCGGACGCGGAGGCGGCAGAGGTCGTGCCCCAGCCGCTCGGCACTGACGGTGGTGCTCGCCCGCAGCTCCTCGCGACGGCGGACCACCCGCCCGGCGTCCCTCGGCAGTGCCTCGATGTCGAGACCGTCCGCGGCTCCCGTCGCAACGGTGTGTTCGGCGTCGAGGAGGTCGTCCATCGGAATGACGATGTCCGCCTCGCACGGCACCGCCTCGTCGAAGGTCAGGTGCACCGTGCCGTCATCGGCGGGCAGCGACTCGACGGCGCGGTGTCCACCCTCGGCGTCGGCCGCCTCCACCTGCTTGCGCTGCATCTGCAGGTACCGAAGGCGCACCCTCAGCAGCGCGTCGGGCCGGCGGATCCTCAGCAGGCACTCGGTCTGCTGGTACCAGGAGTCGGCGGAGCCGGACACGCCGGGGACGACGGGGCCGTCCCGCTCCACCCAGTCCCTGGGGAACAGCACCCCGAACTGCCACCGGACGCGGTTCTTGGCCGACGACCGCCTGTACGGATACAGCAGGTAGCCCTCGTAGAGAACGGCGTCGGCCACGGCGCCCAGTTGCTCAAAGGCCTCCAGGGACCGATCGGGAGAGGGATCCGTGGGGCTCGTCGGGACAGCGGACGCCGCCATGCCGCCCACGACCGATCCGTCCGCCATCGCGCCTCCTCGATTCCATGTGCAGTCCCATGCCTCCCACCAAGGTCACACCGCTCACCCACCTCCGCCTGCTGCGGCACGGCGTTGTTGAGCCGTTGGAGGGACCACGCGGCGTGACCGGGTTGTCAGGGCCGCCAGCCGGCCGGGCCCCGAAGGGAAGACGGGAGCGCGTTCGGACGAGGGCGGCGGGACCGGGACCAGCCCTGAGATCGGCCGACCTGGAGCGACGGCGGGCTGGCGGGACCGCCTGGGACGGCTGGGCTGGAGCGGTGGCCGGCCCGGTGGGCCCGGGGCGGCGGCCCGGGAAGGACGGGCGGGCGGCGGGCTCGGAGGCGGCAGGTCTGGCGGCCACGGCCGGAGCGAAGGCCTGGAGACAGCAGGCCTGGGACGGCTGGGCTGGAGCGGTGGCCGGGCCGGTGGGCCCAGAGCGGCGGCCCGGAAGACGACGGGCGGGCGGAGGGCTCGGAGATGACAGGTGTCGCGACGGCAGGCCTGGGACGGCTGGGCTGGAGCGGCGACCGGGCCGGTGGGCCCGGGGCGGCGGCCCGGGAAGGACGGGCGGGCGGCGGGCTCGCAGGCGGCAGGTCTGGCGGCCACGGCCGGAGCGAAGGCCTGGAGACAGCAGGCCTGGGACGGCTGGGCTGGAGCGGTGGACGGGCCGGTGGGCCCAGGACGCCAGCCCGGGGGACGACAGTCGGGCGGAGGGCTCGAAGGTGGCAGATCTGGGGGCAACGGCCGCAACGGCGGGCGTGGGCGCGGTGACGGGGGCGGAGAGCCTGGCCGGACTGCGCGCGACGGGCCCAGGCCCTGACCGCCGTCACGACGGGAGTGTCTTCTGCCGATCGACGACGAAGGGTGGGGCGCCCGAGGGGCGGCAAGGGCCGTGGGCCGACGGCTGGGCCGGAGGACCTGACAGTGGGCATGGGCGACGAAGGCCGGGACGGAGGGCCCGGGGCATCGGCAGTCCCTGGGAGGCGGCAGCTGGGCGGAGGACGGCACGGGACGACACGCTCCTCCCGGGCATCTCCAGGGGAGGGCCGTGGGCCGATCTGCGGCAGCGTGGGGCATCGGCCTCAAGGGCGGCGAGCGTTGGGGCAGCGGCTGGTTCGGATGACCACGCTGGGCAGAGAGGCCCGACCGACGTCAGAGGCCCGACCGACCTCACAGTCGGCACAGCTTCGCGGCACCGCACCCCGCAACCAGCCGACCTCACCGCCTCACAGGCACCGCACCCCGCAACCAGCCGACCTCACCGCCCCGCAGGCACCCAGCCCTCGCACAGTCGGCGTCACCGCCTTGCCGGTGGCCCACCCCTCAAGCATCCGGTGGCTTCCAGCCTGGGGGCTGGAGTATCCCCAGTAGCTGGCGGACCAGTTCGTCGACCACCTCGTCCAGCGTCGCCTTCACCCAGCCCGCGCTCCAGTCGTGAAGCAGGCCGTTGACGCTGCCGATGAAGGCGGTCGCGGCGATGCGGTAGTCGCGTCGGGCCGCCTCCCCACGCGCGGCCGCCGCCTCCGCCTCGGCGCAGATGAGGTCGACCCAGCGGGAACGGCGGGCCAGGCGCTGCTCCTCCAGCCGCGGACTGACGCCGATGATCTCGACGAAGGTGATGCGGATCCGGCGCGGATCGCCGGTGACGTTCGCCGCGTAGGCCCGGAAGATGGCGGTGGCCCGCTCGGCGATCGGCCGGCCCTCCGCCTCGGCGAACGCGGCCAGCACGGCCTCCTCCGCCCAGTCGTTGACCTGCAGATGCAGCGCCGCGAGCACATCCTCGAGGGTGCGGAACTCCTCGTAGAACTGACGGGTCGACAGCCCCGCGGCCTCGCTGAGCGCCGCGACGGTGGTGGCCCGGTATCCGGGGTCGGCACCGAAGAGTTCGAGCGCGGCGTCCAGGAACCTCCTGTGCCGCTCGGCCTGCCGCTGTTCGGCGGTCTTGCCGCCGTATCGCCCGGTCGGCGCCCTGAGCCTGCCCGCCACTGAGCCTCCCTCGTTACGTGATCCCTCGATTTTGTCGTGTACGCAGTCTTGTGGAGAAGGGTGCCCGCTCCTTACTTTCCAGTAAGTAAGAGTCTGAACGCGCTGCTTTTCAGATTCCACCGTCCATTCCATTGGCATGCCCGCATCACGCCCACGCCCCGTCCACAGAGGAGAGAGCACTCATGCCTGCCTTCAGATCCAGGCACCTTTGCTCCGTAGCCGCCGCCCTCGTCCTGACCGTCGCCGCCCCCGCGACCGCCGCCACCGCGGATTCCGCCGCCGCGCTGCGCGAGGTGCTGTTCGTGGGGAACAACTGGGACGGCACCGCGACCGTCCTCAAGTCCTCCGGCGACTTCGCCAAGGTCGGGGAGATCAACGTCGTTCCCGACAAGGCGCAGCGCATCGCCGAGATCAACGCCGACCCCATCAAGTGGATCTACTACACGGCCATCCGCAACGAGGTCGGGCAGGGCCACGACCAGTACGTCGACGACATGTACTCCACGCCGGATGGCAAGTCCGTGGTCGTCTCCCGGCCCAGCTTCGCCGACGTCGTCTCCATCGACCTCGCCACCGACAAGATCAACTGGCGTTTTCCGGTGGCCGGTTACCGCGCCGACCACATGGCCGTCTCCCCCGACGGCACCCGGGTGGCGGTGTCCGCCTCCACCGCCAACAAGGTGCAGGTGCTGGACATCAACACCGGCAAGGAACTCGGCGAGTTCGCCACCGGTGACAAGCCGCACGAGAACGTCTTCACCAACGGCGGCAAGTACATCTGGAACATGGCGATCGGCGAGGTCACCACCTCCCTCGACGACCCGGCCTGGGACTGGACGAAGGGCGACCGGCACATCACCGTCGTCGACGCCACCACCTACAAGACGGTCAAGACGATCGACATGCGTGACCGCCTCGACGCGATCGGACTGAAGGACTTCTCCGACGCGGTGCGACCGGCCGCGTTCACGCCGGACTGGTCGAAGATGTACTTCCAGGTGTCGTTCTTCAACGGCTTCCTGGAGTACGACATCGCCACCGACAAGATCACCCGGGTGAAGACGCTGCCGTCGAACCCGGCGACCAGCACCGACCGCACCACGTGGCTGCTGGACTCGCGCCACCACGGCATCTCGATGAGCCCCGACGGCACCAAGCTGTGCGTCGCCGGGACGATGGACAACTACGCCACCGTCGTCGACCGGGCCACCCTCCAGGAAGGCCCGCTCGTCACGGCGTCGACCCCGTACTGGGCGACCGTGAGCGGTGACGGCAAGGACTGCGTCATCTCCGAGAGCGGCGCCGACCAGATCACCGCGATCGACTTCACCACGGGCCAGAAGGTGCTGTCCGTGCCGGTCGGCGACCACCCTCAGCGGGTGCGGCTGGGCCATGTCCTGGCCGACTGGACCGGCCCGACGAGCTGACCCCCGGGTGACGGCGCCGGACCGACGAGGTCCGGGGCCGGGCGGGTGGCCGGGCGCACCCCCACCCCCCCCCCCGACACGGGGGGGGGGGGCGGGGGGGTGCGCGGCGGGGGGGGCGGCCCCCGCCCCGCCCGCCCCCCCCCCCCCCCC